>JANQLF010000142.1 GCA_028280785.1 Planctomycetota bacterium | reverse complement strand
TAGAGCGATTTGATAAAGCTTGTACGGCGTCAGCGACTAATTCTTTGCCAGTGCCGCTTTCACCCTCAATGAGCACCGTCGCATCAGTCGATGCAATTTGCTTGATGAGTTTCTTCATATTTTTAACGGCAGTGCTAGTGCCAATAATGCGCTCGAGTGCTTCATCATAACCCAGTTCACGACGTAGGGCTTTGTTTTCTTTATTGGCACTGGCGAGACGGGCGGCACTTTCAATGGTTGCTTTAAGGCGTGATAAATCGACTGGTTTGGTGAGGTAATTAAAGGCGCCGCGTTTAATGGCGCTCACTGCAATTTCTTCATTGCCATGACCGGTAATTAAAATCCACGGTACGTTGCCGTGGCGTTCGTGAGCTAATTCCATGGTCGCTAAGCCATCGAGGTTGGGTAATTTCAAATCACAGAGCACGGCGTCGACAACAGCACCGGTCATTTTTGCCAAGCCTTCTTCACCAGTGGCAGCAGTTAAGCAGGTGTGACCTTCATCACTTAACACATCGTCGTAGGTTTCACGATTAGTAGGGTTGTCATCAATGATTAAAATATGAGCCATATGTATTACTCTTTGTTATTCTTTAATAGTATGAATATCTAAAACTTCCGTATCAATTACAGGTACCGGTAATTCGTGACGTGCCTTTGCTGGACCAAGTGTGGTGGGGAATTCAATGGTGAAGCTAACGCCTTGTTCTGGGTTGGAGCTAACATGAACTTTGCCATTATGTGCTTCAATTAATCGTTGAACGATGGCCAGGCCGAGTCCGGTTCCGCTATCTTTGGAGCTGTAGAATGGATCGAATAAATGTGCGGCGGCATTAGCATTTAGTGGCGGACCATTATTGGCAATCATTAATCGCGCCGAATTATGCCCGGTGCGCGTGATAATGAATATGGTTCGATCATCTTCTTTATCTTGTAGGGCGTCACAGGCGTTGTTGATAATATTTAAAAAGATACTGCGTAATTGTTGTTTATCTGCAGGTACGGCGGGAAGACCGCTGTCAGGTTTAAATGAAACACTGATATTTAAATGCTCGAAAACATCCGATTGTTCTTCGATAATATGTTCAAGTAAATCGTTTACATCAACGCGGTCCATGTCAGGTCGTGCAGGACGGGCGAAACTTAAAAATCCATTAACGATATCTTGTAAATTTCTGGTGCTATCAGCGATGCGCTGCAGTCGCTGTGCAGTTTTTTTATTGTCGAGTTTATCGTTGGCGCATTGCGCTTGTAGCATTTCAACATTGAGACTAATTGCGCCGAGGGGATTTTTTATTTCGTGTACGAGTCCACTGGCGAGTTGACCAATTTCCGCTAAGCGATCGCGCTGCGAAGGGTCCTCGGGTAGGGTAAAGGTGTAATCTTCGTTCTCTTGAGTCATCGTCGAAGAACGGTACCTGCTTTGCCGGTTTCTTTTTTAAATGTTTTTTCTAGATCTTTTAATTTGCGTTTAAGCATGGTTACCTGAACGGGTTTCAGGTGATCAACAAAAACAATACCATTTAAATGATCGAGTTCGTGTTGGACAACAATGCCGAGAAAATCTCCGGCTTCGACATCAAAATGTTCGCGCTGTTCATTGCCGTCAGTGTCTTGGTAGACAACATCGAGCTGATTGAAGCGCTCAACCTTAGCGAACATCCCTGGAAAGCTGAGGTTGGGCGCTTCAATCAGCTCGATGTTGTCTACCAAGACACTGACGGCAATGGACAGCGCGAACATTTTGATGTCGAAGCCGGAGATTTTCTCGGCATTGTTG
>JANQLF010000123.1 GCA_028280785.1 Planctomycetota bacterium | reverse complement strand
GCGCAGCCAAAATTGCTGGCCATTATACATACCATGAAACTCTATCTTCTTTTCAGACTGTAATTTGAGTCCCGCCTCTGCTGCACGTGCATGAGTGTGCACGCAGGTGCAAATCAAAAATATCAAGAACACAGAGAGTAAACGCACCATCATCCTTCACTTAAACGTATCAAACCAAGGTAGGTTCACGATGAAATATCACAAAACTTCGGATGAGCAAACTACTTAGCCAGATGATCATAGGCAGCGCGATGCACAATGCGCCATAACGGTAGTTGCTTTGATCAAATGCCAGATAGAGACGGCCACTACGAAGCGGATTATTGGCGTCGTAGAGCACCATTGGTCTTGGCAAATACTCAGCAACTTTATCCGTATCATCAACAATTGGTTGAAAAAACTCCATTTCCTCTGCACTGAGCACAGGCGAATCGATAACATTGCCACTCGCATTGGACAAGGCAGAAGCCAAAACACAGCGGGTTTCCATATGATTACTCGCACTTGGAAACGGAACGCAATATTCATAAATTATATGTAATCGATATCCATCTTCTTCAGGAATAAAATCACATACGAGGATTTCGCCCTCTACTTGGGTCGCGCCTGAAAAAAACGTTAATGAAATTAATGGCCACAATTGATAAAAACCAAATGCAACCATCAATACCACCAAGCCATTTGCTACGGTGCGCAAATAGGACTCACTTAGTTACCGGTGGGTGTAAGCGTCCATGAACATCATCTAAGGGACACTGGTCATCTAATCCTTCGTGTACCCACGATTGGCCCTGTACACGTAATAAGAGCCCTTGATTTAATCTGGTTAAATGGCGGTCTTTATCGTTTTCAAGCGCACATTTATCATGTATGCCTGCCCACCATTCCTGCTTAAATTTTCTGCCATCAGTTACCAATTCACAATTACGAGTCCAACCATGTTTAAATAGACCCGATTTAATTTGTTCCCAGGCTTTCGCATCGACTTCGCGGTCTCGCCATTGACCATCCAAAGGACGACGACTGCAAAACCATTGAATTAATTTTTGTTGCTGCTCTTCGTCTAAACCACCCCAATAAGCCATTTCATTATCGACAATCTCAACCCAGGCACGGCCACCATCTTCAGCCCATTCTATGGGATTACGATCGGCCTTTGGCTCTGGGTTTTCCTGTGCATGCACAAAGGTAAACAAACCACCGACCATACCCTCGGTATTTATCACGCGCTGCTCTGCAAAAATTTTAGTAAGCGGTGCCCAAGTCGGACGGTCACTTGGTAGATCCTCAACCTGAGCCGCCATCTCATCACACCAAATCCAACCACTCTGCATCCCGATGGCATTTGCCACCACCAAAACATCGTGGGTACTCACATGGGTGACGCCGATGACTGCAGAACCACTGCGGGTATGCCGTTCGTATCCAAGTAAGCTCATCGACCAATCTGTACTAGGCATTCGGCTCTAAACCCCTTTGAGCAAAGAGTTAACTTTAGGCCTCTGTACCGAGCTTCAAGACATGGTTTGTGATGCGGGCTTTTGCAGTTGAACGAGTGAATGGCTGCCCCACCACTCATCCAAGACCGTCAATGCAAACAGCGCCATGATAAATGGTTGGATCAACAACAATACGTCCGTATTGCCCGGAACTAAGACCAGCGAGCCGAGTAATAATACCCCGGCGGCACCGGGAGATGCCAACATCCGCTCACT
>JANQLF010000067.1 GCA_028280785.1 Planctomycetota bacterium | reverse complement strand
CGTGAGCTTGCTTTGGATGAGGCTGAGGGCGCTGATTGGATCATGATTAAACCTGGATTACCATATTTGGATGTTATTCATGCTTGTCGTTCACAAACGGCATTACCAATTAGCGCCTATCATGTATCTGGTGAATATGCGATGCTCAAAGCGGCAGCTGCAAATAATTGGTTGGATTTTGATTCCTGTTTAATCGAGAGCCTGACAAGTCTACGGCGAGCAGGAGCCGATATAATTTTCACTTATGGCGCTATAGAAGCCGCCAAACTTTTACAGAAATAAGGCGAATTATGGTCTATCAAGCGTCTGATAAACGCTATGAGCACATGGCATATAAGCGATGTGGGCATAGTGGTCTTAAATTATCAAAAATTGCACTTGGTTTGTGGCACAATTTTGGTGGCGTCGATCAGTATGAAAATATGCAACGCCTTATCCAAACGGCGTTCGATCGTGGCATCACACATTTTGATTTAGCTAATAATTATGGACCGCCACCAGGTTCAGCTGAAATTCATTTTGGCCAAATGTTAGCCAATGAATTGAAGCCGTACCGGGATGAATTAATTATCTCGACTAAGGCTGGATTTAAAATGTGGGACGGTCCCTATGGTGATTGGGGGTCGCGTAAATATTTAATATCATCTTTAGACCAAAGTTTAAAGCGCATGAATCTGGATTATGTAGATATTTTTTATCATCATCGCCCCGATCCTGAGACCCCAATAGAAGAAACCATGCAGACGCTCGATCATATTGTGCGTCAAGGTAAAGCATTGTATGTTGGTATTTCCAATTATGGCCCAGAGGACACCTTGCACGCTGTTCGCATTTTGCGTGATTTAGGTACGCCATGTCTCATCCATCAACATTCCTATAGCATGTTGAACCGCGGCGTGGAGAATGGCTTATTGGATACATTAGGTGAATTACAAGTGGGTGGAATTGCTTTTTGCCCGTTGGCTCAGGGACTTTTAACGAATAAATATTTGAAAGGTATTCCAGAGGATTCACGCGCATCGAAGAGTCATGGTTTCTTACAACAGGATTTAATTACTGATGAGGTGATCGGTAAGGTGAATGCGTTAAATGACATTGCCAAAGAGCGCGGGCAGAGTCTTGCTCAAATGGCATTATCATGGGTCCTCAGACATGAAATTATGGCTGCAGTGTTAATCGGTGCGAGTAAGGTTAGTCAGGTTGAGGACTGTGTTGCTTGTTTGGAGACATTGCATTTTAGCCAAGAAGAATTGACCAACATTGATGGAATTCTTTCTTAAGAGATAATAGGAAACTTCATGACAAATAGTAGTGACGGCATGAATTATGCCCCCAAAGGAAAGCCCAATCCAGTAGTTGAAGAAGGCGAGTTTAATTTTGCTGCTGTGTGCCTGGATCACGGTCATATATTTGGTCAGTGTAATGGTCTGGTCGAGGCGGGAGCGACCTTAAGCAAGGTTTGGGATAAAGACCCTGAGAAAGTTGCTAATTTCCAAAAATCTTTTCCTCAAGTAACTGTTGCATCTTCGCTTGAAGAAATACTTGAAGATGATTCCATTCAATTAATTGCTGCTGCGGCCATTCCCAACGAACGTGGACCACTTGGCTGTCGTGTTATGGAGCATGGCAAGGATTACTTTACTGATAAATGTCCGTTTACCGATCTAGAACAATTGGAACAAGCAAGGCAAGTCTGTGAGGCGACGCAGAAAAAATATATGGTCTATTATAGTGAGCGCTTGCATGTGGAGAGTTCAGTTTTCGCTGGTGAATTGATTGAACAGGGAGCAATTGGAAAGGTGGTTCAGGTTATTGGTTTGGGCCCACATCGCTTGAATGCGCCAAGTCGTCCAGATTGGTTTTTTAATAAAGAGCAATACGGCGGAATAATTACCGATATTGGTAGTCATCAAATAGATCAATTTCTTTTTTACACTGGCGCTAGCGACGCGAAGATTATGCACGCAGCAATTGGTAATTATGATAACCCTGACTATCCTGAATTGGAAGACTTCGGACAGTGGACATTGGTGGGTGATAATGGCGCTGTTGGCTATCATCGCGTTGATTGGTTTACTCCCGATGGTTTAAGCAGTTGGGGAGATGGTCGTTTATTTTTATTAGGCACAGAAGGTTATATTGAAGTTCGCAAGTATTTAGATGTGGCCAATGACAAAAGTGGTAACCATGTGTATTTAGTAAATAACGAAGGTGAACATCATCTACACGTAGATGGCCAGGTTGGTTACCCATATTTTGGTCAGTTGATTAAAGATTGCTTGGACAGAACGGAAAACGCTATGACACAACGTCATTGCTTTAAGGCTGCTGAATTAGGAATTAAAGCACAATTGGCTGCAGTTTGTGTGTCTGAATTGGGTGGTCGGCCCGTGCCTATTAGCTAGTTACTGTGCCGGAATCCAGCACATACCAAGCCTTGGATTTTATCAAATGGACGTTTATACTCTAGCTTCAAGCTATGAGCGATAACGTAGAAAAGCAAAAGCGGTTTCTCAAGTTAGTGGTTGCCCGTCATCTGGTTGATAAAGAAACGGCGCAAGATGTTTGGAAGGCTGCAGACCAAACCAGCACCAGTGTTGATACTGTGTTGATGGATCGTGGTTTGTTAAATCAACACGTTGTTGATCAATTAATGGACGATGTGGAAAAGTCGTTTGGGCCGAAGACCATTGGTGGATTCCGCATAATAGCGGAATTAGGTAAGGGTGGAATGGGTGCTGTTTATAAAGCCGTTCAAGAAAGTATTGATCGTGAAGTGGCTTTGAAAGTAATGGCACCACATTTTGCAAAAAATAAACAAGCCGGGGATCGATTTATTCGCGAGGCCAAAACAGCAGGTAAGGTGAATCATCCTAACGTTATTTCGATCATTGATGTTGGACAAGAAAACGGTCAATACTATATGGCATTGGAATTGGTGAGTGGTGGAGACGCAGAGCAATTATGTGCTCAAGAAGGCGGTCAGTTATCTGAAAAGCGAGCCTTAGAAATAATAAAAGATGCAAGTAAGGGCCTGCAGGCTATTCATCAAGTAGGTCTCGTTCACCGAGATATTAAGCCTGCGAATATTTTTATTAGTGATGATGGTACGGCGAAATTAGCAGACCTTGGACTGGCACGCAGTGAGGCCGGTGAAGATAAGATGACACAAACAGGTGCGACAGTTGGTACACCGGCATTTATGAGTCCAGAGCAGGCTGAAGGTGTTGAAGACCTCGATATTCGTTCGGATATTTACGCACTGGGTGCGACCTTGTATGCACTTGTGTGTGGCGTTCCGCCATACACAGGTAATTCAGCGTGGGCAGTGGTTGCTAAAGCAATTAATGACCCGGTACCTGACGCGAGCATGATTAATAATACTCTCAGTGGTTCTTGTCTGAAGCTCATAAATGACTGTATGAATAAGGATCGTGACGAGCGTATACAGACACCTGATGAGTTGTTGGAAAAAATCGATCATGCAATAACGAATCCAAGTCCCGTTGCGAAAAAGTCAAAGTCACCAGCGAAGGCCAGGAAAAGAAATAATCCTGAAGCTGCGGCAGAATCGAAAAGCCCTAATAAATTAACCAAACGATTGGCAATCACTGCAATGGTTTTCATTTTATTAGCGTTAATGATAGCTGGGGATGATGAAAACCCAAACGAATCAAACGATCTTAATAATTCACATGCCATGAATAATGAGCAAATTGATAACAATGGCTCAGGTTCACCGGCGGATACCAATGTAGAGCCAACAACGCCAGTTGATACCACCGATAATAAACCACCAACGCGAGAACCAAAATTACCAATATTTCAGAGTGGTGAGATATATTTAACGCAATTAAATGAACAGGTCTTTTTTAAGCTCGAACAAACAGCTGATATACCTCTTGAGCGTTATAGAAAATGGACGTTTGGGAAGGGAATGTTTGGTTTACCGAATGCAGGCGGAGAGCCTATTCGTGTAGATGGGAAAGTGTATCCTAATGGATTGGCTATGCACCCTCCGGGTGATAATAGCCGAGCATCAATTGCTTATAACGTTCCTAAACGCGTACGCCGCATCTCTGGTGCTGTTGGACTCAATGATACGAGTGGGCGCGGTAGTTTTAAAGGTGAGCTTTATTTTGTTATTTTAACGCCAGCCAAGAAAGATGAGGTTTGGAAATCGAAACCGATAACCGACCAAAATAGATTTCAGCGTTTTGATGTGCGTTTGCCCCTTGGTACACGTCGCTTGGTGCTTGATGTCCGCTGTGTGGGATCTTATCACTATGGTCAAGGTGCCTGGTTGGATCCGAAGCTGTCACGATAAGTCCCTACGAGCATTTGCATTATACAAGAGAGTCTATATAATAGTTTCAACCATTCGTTTGGAAAAATGGTTGAGTTGTTTTACTTAAACTATAAAGGGCTTGTTATGCGTTTGCGATTACGGGTTTTGGGCGGGAAGCATCATGGTGATGTCATAGATTTCGTTGAGCCGCGCCGGGTCCATATCGGCCGCGATCCTGAGAGTGATATCGTGCTTGAAGCGGGAAATGCGAGTAGGAGGCACGCGCGCATACATTGGGATGGCGAGAATTTGATGATCAGTGATTTAGAATCGCGAAATGGTGTTGTGGTTAATGATGAAATTATTACACGTCAAACGATGTTGAAGGCTGGCGACTCTATAGCCTTGGGTGGATGTGAATTAAAGATTGAAGATAAAGACTCTCGTCAAATTGGACCGACGAATTTTGATCCGTTAGCAATGACTGTAGATGAAGAATAAGATTTACTGTGGCTTGGGCGTTGAATCGCCATCATAAAATGGCAATGGTAATATCGAGAGGCTGGCGGGACTGCGATCACCTTGGATACGTTGGTAAATCCGCTGTGCGCAGATTTTCCCAAGTTCTTCCCATGGTTCTATAAGCATCGAAACGCGACCCGTTGGGAAAAAATTCCGTGTTTCTTCAATGTTTGGATCACCGATGAGCATGATGCCGACATTTGTTGGTACTTGCATGCCATGTCGGGCAAGCAAAGCAGTTAATTGAGGAAATTGATTGCCTGCGCTACCAATAATGCAGGTAGGTTCATTACAGTCACCGAGCCAATTAAGGAAATTGGTATCGGCATCAGCTTTAATAAAATAATCCCATTCAAGTAACAGATGTTTATCTGGAATTCCTAGCTCTCGACATGCTTCCCTGAAGCCAAGTAATCGACTTTTAAACACGGCTTTTTGTGTGTGTAGGGGGCCTTGTCCAATAAATCCAATATTGCGATAACCTAATTCATAAAGGGTATGTACGGCTAAAGACAAGGCCGACTGATAATCGCCACAGACCGTATCAAATTCATAGTGCCCTAGATGACCGAGCTGAACGACGGGTTTGTTTTCTTGTCGGGCGAATTGAACGAGTTCGAATGGTGCCTCGCTATCACTGAAGTAGATAATCCCATCGCAATCTTTGGTATTGAGTGCTTCAAAATCGACACTGTTTCGAGAACCAGCTGAAATGGCATTGATGGGAATGAGCTCTGTGCTGAGACCGAGAGCGCCAGCTTGTTCATTGATGCCCTTGTATTGCAGGCTGGTGGCTTGGTCGGCCCGGCCTAAGAATAAAATGTGTCCAATATGTTTTGGCTGTGGGGGGCTTTTCTTGCCATTGCTATGAATCTGCCAACCCTTGCCTGGTAGATTGCTGACTAGTCCATCTTGGTCGAGTAGTTTGAGGGCCGAGCGTATGGTTTGACGGCTGGTTTCGAACTGTTTGCAGAGCATGTTCTCACTTGGCAGCATATCTCTGCCGCTGTGATGCTTGCCCAAGATTTCTGCTTTGAGTTCAACATATATTTGTCTGAAACGTGGTTCTGACTTGACCGGCATGGGACCCCTCTACAGATTACATACTTGTATGTTACGTGTATGATGAGAAAAACCAGAGCCAGTATGAGGACTGCTCGAAAATTGATATTTGAGAAAGGACATCATCATGTGCCGCGTCATTTGGGGTGGATCGCTATGAGAAAGTTTGGTCATCTTATTCTCTGTTTGGTGCTTGGTTTAACAGGACTTGTGGCTGAGGAATTGGATCCTAATGGTCCTGGTATTCCTGATGATAAATCAAAGACGCCGGAAGAGCTGCGTAAGGAATTGGATGCGACGATGAAGCGTCAGGCTGCCTTGCGTGCTGCGCTTCAAGTTGCCGAATCAGACCGTCGTCTCCAAGCAGAGTTTGAGGAAATCCAAGCATTAACACAGCACCGCATCGAAGAGGCTGAGGCTTTGTTGAGTAACAAAGAAATTCCTAAAAAGGGTGCAGGTTACCATAAAGCGCATTTGAGCTATGTGCGATCGATCAATGCTATTGATATAAAAATAAAGGCGGTGCCTAGTTTCAAGCACATGAATAAAATTCGTGAATTGCTCGCTCAGCGTGGTCAAAAAGAAAAATCATGGCGTGAGGTTGAATCATTCCATGCACGCTGGAAAGGGCGCCTAGATGAACTGTCAGAGAATAAAGAGCTGAGTCCCTCAGTGAAACCGTTGCTTGAGAATCTTGAAGAGATTAGAGCAATAAATCAGTCATTGTTGGATCAACGTCGTAAATCAGAGCGCTTACAGAAACAGCTGATTAAAAATATCGAAGCCTTGCACAAGCAAGGCAAACAGTAGCTGTCAGGATAAGCAGAGTGTGTTCGTCTAGAGCAATGAGCATTTTTAGAAAAAATTTCAATTATCGTTTACATAAGATTAAAATATGAGGGGCTTGCATGTCAGAGAACAGTAATGATTCCCAATCAAATAAAGATGTGGCCATTAGTGCACAGGGGCTTTGTAAATATTATGACTCATTCCGAGCAATAGAGAATATAAGTTTTGATGTGCCAGCCGGAAGTATCTGCGCTTTTCTTGGACCAAACGGTGCAGGTAAATCGACAACCATAAAAATACTGACAGGAGTTCTGGCTCCAACGAGCGGGGAGGCTCGCGTTGCGGGATATGACATGTTCGAGCAACGTATGGAAGCGAGCAAAGTGCTAGGGTATCTCGGAGAAAATGGTCCTTTGTATCCGGAAATGACACCAGAGCGTTATCTTGAATATGTAGCACGGGTACGTGGGCTCTTGGGTGATGAAGCAAGCGCGGCGATGGAAAAAGTTATGAATGAATGCCAGCTTGCTGAAGTCTGGCGTCGCCCAATTCGAAAATTATCTAAAGGATTTAGACAGCGCGTTGGCCTTGCACAGGCGCTTATTCACGATCCAAAAGTTTTAATTTTAGACGAGCCAACTACGGGTTTGGATCCGAATCAAATTTCTGTTGTACGTGATTTAATCCGTAACTTTTCTCAAGCTGAACAGAAGGCGGTGCTTCTGTCGACGCACATTTTACAAGAAGTCGAAGCTATTGCAGATAAAGTCATTTTGGTGAATCAAGGAATTCTTCAATTTGACGGAACTCCCGCTGATTTAGCCGGCGATGAAGGGCTTGAAAAACGATTTAAAGAATTGACGAAGGGAGTCGCAGCATGATGAATGGTAATGCAATTGTTGCTACCTGGCGTCGCCAATTATCTGCACTGTTGGGTAATCCGCTTGCTTATGTATTTATTTTAGCATTTGTTTTAGCAACTGTATTTTTAATGTTCGGAACAGATGATTTTTTCAAGCGTAATATCGCTGATATAGAACCATTGCGAAAATATATGTTGTACCCGCTCATTGTCCTTATTCCTGCATTGGCAATGGGTGCATGGGCTTCTGAAAGAGAATTGGGAACCGAAGAGCAACTTCTTAGTATGCCGATGAGCATCATTGATGTATTGCTTGGTAAGTGGTTAGGGATTGCAACTTTCTTTACTATTACTTTGGCATGTTCTTGGTGTAATGTTTTCATTCTCGAATATTTGGGTAGTCCGGATTATGGTTTAATTATCGCACAATTTATTGGTTGGTGGTTCGCAGGTCTGTACCTCATTTCATTGGCGATTTTAGCAAGTTGTTTAGTGAGCATGCCGGCAATTGCCTTTGTTATAGGCGTATGTTTTTGTGGGCTGGGTGCTTTGGCGCTCAATGCATCAACGTGGTTGGATCCATTTGAGCGTGGCTTAATTCCATTACCAAGTGTGTTGATGACCTTGTTGTTAATCGCTGCTCCGTTAGCAGTTGCCAGCGTTTGGTTATCACTGCGCCGTTGGCAGGCTAAGCATGCTGATCGTTATAATAATATTATCATCTGCACATTGGGTTTTGCTGTAGTTGCTTTTAATGCGTTGGTTGTGTTAGATCGTCTCGCTTTGGATGTGGATATTACCGAAGAAAACTTATCGACATTGAGTAGTTCAAGTGTTGACGTATTAGACGCAGTTGAACGGCGTATTGAGATCATTGCATTTATTAGTGCTGAACTACCTGAATCAAAAGATGCCGCTTTACCAAATAAGGCGCGTGAGATAGAGCGTATGTTAAAATCTATCAAGCGATACGGTGGTAAAGACATTAGTATTACTATTGAAAGACCGTTGGATGTATTGGATGAAAAAGGTGTAAAAGCGAGTGAGCATTATGGTCTGAAGCCTAAGCGCGTAGAAGATGATAGCGTTTCTGGTCGCGGTACGGTTGAAGTATTTATGGGCGCTGTTGTGCGTAGTGGTGCACAGATGCAAATTATCGAACATTTTGACCCTGGTTTAAGTGTTGAGTATGAACTTGTTAGAGCAATTAATGCGGTTGGACAAAAACAGCGTCGAATTGTTGGCATTATCGATAATGATTTCAAGGTGACTGGTGGCTATGATTTCCAAACTCGTCAAATGCGTCGTGAGTGGGCACTGGTAGCTGAATTACGTAAGCAGTATGACATTCGCAATGTGCGATTGGATAGTGATGTTGATGAAGAGATTGATGCGCTATTGGTTGTACAGGCTTCTCGTCTGAAAGATGAAGAGCTCCAATATTTGCACGATGCAATTTGGAATGGAATGCCAGCGTTGATTATGGAAGATCCAATGCCGTATTTTTCAGGTGCACAGATGGGTTCTTCGCGCGGTCGTGTTCCACCACAACAAAATCCAATGCAACCACAGCAAGGCCCACCGGATATCAAAGGAAATATTCATCCTTTAATCAATGCACTGGGCGTTCAGTACGTTGATTCAGAGATTATTTGGTCGAGTTATAATATTAGCCATGAATTTCGTGAGGCATTTCCAAAGGATTTTGTTTGGACATTCAAAGATGCAGGCGGGATCTCTCAGGCTTCACCGATTTGTACTGGAATTGATGGCATGCTCTTGCCTTTTCCTGGTGCATTTGGTGACTCATTAACCGCTCCAAAAGAATTAACCGTGACGTCATTATTAACACCAGTTCCTGAGGTTAATAATGGCCAAGTGGTGCGCTGGGGACGTAATCGTTGGAATGATTTTATTGGTCAGTCGTTTATGGGCATGCAGTTTAAGTTGCCTGACAATTATGTGTCATCATTTGGTAGTTTACCGAGAATGGCCGTTGAAATTAAAGGTAAAATGAAACGAGCTTATAATTTCAGACAAACAGATGATGCGCCAAGTCCTGCTGACGAAAAGGATGCTACAGAAGGCGCTGATGAAAAGAAAGAGAAGAAGCCAAGTGGTAAAGGTAAGCTCAGTGAGAAAGACATTCATGTGGTTCTTATTGGGGATACTGATTTTGCACATGACAATTTCTACATGCTCTATCGAAACGAAAATAATTCGTTCTCTGAGAATGAGATGAGTGTTTTCCAGAGTTTGCGAAATGTCCAGTTTATTGCTAATGCCATAGATGAATTACTTGGAGAAAGTGGATTTTTAGATTTGCGAACTCGTCGAGCCAAGGCGCGACCATTAACAACGCTTAATGATATATTACAGGAGAAGCGCTCGAAGCGTATGCAGGCATTTAGTGATGCTAAGCGAAAGGCTCAGGAAGAAATTTCTAAGTTAAATAAACGTAAAGATGAACGTTTGAAGGAGATAGATCAGCGTACGGATATTGACTCGAAAACAAAAAGTCAGATTAAGGCACAGGCTGAAATAGCTGAAGAGAAAAAGACCATGGCTGATATCGCCAAGGTCGAGAGAAACGTTAACAAAGAATTTAAGAAAGCTCAGATTGAAGAACGTCGAGAGGTCCTGAGGGCTCGACAAGAGGTTCGCTACATGGCTGTTGGTTTACCTGCAGTCGTTTTAATTCTGCTGGTAATGGCAGTGTTCTTTGTGCGATTGAAAGAGGAGCAGTCAGCAGTGCCAAGTGATAGACAAAGGAGTGAATCATGAACGGTTTGAGCGTCTTGGCGGTAGTGTTAGCCATAGCAACAAGTGTTTTAACATGGGTCGACTTTTCTAGTGATGAGGCCATGTCTGCAGAAGTTGGTGACGTATTGTTAAACATGGACTCAGAAAAAGAAATTGCAGTTGATGACATTGTGGGTTTACAGGTAGCTAAATGGGATGCTTCTGTAAAAGAAGGATCTATTTTTGCAGTAGCATTAAAAGATGGCAAATGGATTATTCCAAGCCATTTCGACTATCCAGCTGATGAAGGTAAGCGCGTTGGGCAAACTGCTGCGCATGTAATGAATATAAAACGTGGACCATTAGCAAGTAATGATCCGCAAGAGCATGCAGATTTAGGTGTGCTTGACCCCATCGACGACGCGCAATCTGCAGCAGATAAAAGCGGATTTGGCCAACGTGTAACGCTGGAAGGAAATGGTGGTAAGATTTTATTGGATCTCATTGTTGGAGATTCAAGTCAATCTGGAAATGTGCGTTATGTTAGACAGGCCGGCGATAACAATGTTTATACGGCGCCAATAGATTTATCAGTATCTACTTCCTTTAAAGATTGGGTTGAAACTGATTTATTAAAAATAGAAGCGACGAGTGTGCGTGATATTCGTATTCAGGATTACAGTGTGAATGAGGACACCCAGCGCATTGAACCAAGGGCAGAGACTGCTTTTGTCAGAAAAAATGAAGTTGGTGAATGGACCTCTGAACAATTGCCCAAAAAGAAACAAATTGCAAAAGACGCAGTTGATGGCTTGGTGACCGAAGCTACTTCGATTCGATTGGTGGAGATTCAGCCTTTCCACCATCAATTGCTGAGAAAGAAGGGATTTATAGTTGCGCAAAATGGCGCCATTTATGGCAATGAAGGCGCAATTATGCTCACTCTCAAAGATGGCCTCATTTTTTACTTGTTCTTTGGTGAAGTAGCAGTCGACGAAAAAGCTGAAAAAGAAGAGGGCGCAGAGGCAAAGGCTGATAACAGGTACCTTGCTGTATTTGTGCAATATAATCAAGAAGGTGATGAGGAATTAGCGAGTTTAATGCGTGCTAAAGTAGTTGCGGCCGAAGAAGAAGCCAAGAAAGCTGCTGAACCAAAAGATAAAAAGGAAGAAAAGAAAGAAGAGGGTCCCGAGAATGAGCCAGAAGGAAAGACTGATGATGTGCAGCCAGTAAAAGTTGATTACGATAAGCTAATAGCAGAACGCAAGGCGAATGGTAAACAAAGGGCTGCTGAGAAACAACAGCGATTCAGTAAATTCTTTTATGTTATTGACAACGAGAGTTTCAAAAAGCTACGCCCTGCACAGGAGGCCTTATTTGTAGACCCTCCTAAAGAAGAAAAGAAAGACGCTAAGAAAAAAGGTAAAAAGTAACTAAGGATAAACAAAAGGCCCGCTTTAAGCGGGCCTTTTTAATTAAACGCCACTAAAGGCACTGAAGCCGCCGTCGACCCCAACAATTTGTCCCGTCATAAATTTGGAGGCGTCACTGCATAGAAATACCGTTGCATCGCGTAACTCTTCAGCTTCGCCAAAACGCCGCATCGGAGTTTGTTGAATGATTTTTTCGCCACGCGCACTGAGGGTTTTACCGTCTTCCTGATAGAGCAGAAAACGATTTTGATCGGTTACGAAAAATCCAGGTGCCAAGGCATTTACACGGATACCACGCTGAGCAACGTGCACCGCAAGCCATTTGGTAAAATTATCGACAGCTGCTTTTGCTGATGAATAGGCAGGTACTTTGGTGAGCGGTAAATAGGCGCTCATCGAAGAAATATTGAGGATGACTCCATCTTTTTTATCGCTCATATCTTCGCCAAAGACAATGCTTGGTAGTAATGATCCAATGAAATTTAATCCGAAAACCGATTGAAAGGCATTGGCGTCGATGCCAAAGAAACTTTCTGATTTCTCAAAGTCATCACCAGTAATTTCTTCGAGGGCGGTGGTGGCGTCTGGATGATTGCCGCCAGCACCGTTAATTAAAATATCGATGCTGCCGAGTTCGCTGTTAATTTTATCTTTCGCTTTTAGGAGTGCGTCGCGGTCACAGACATCCGCTGGAGCAATGCAGACTTGGTGATTATCTTTGCGCAATTCTTCTGCAAGCGCTTCGAGCTTGCTTTCGGTGCGCCCAATTAAGGCGACGGAAGCGCCTGCTGCAGCGAGTGCTTTTACCATTTGTGAGCAGAGAACGCCAGCTGCACCGGTGATTACACATACTTTATTGTCGAGTTGGTAATTCATTGTTTTATTCCTCTATTTCTTGAAGATTGTCTGCATTGAAATCATGTGCAGCGGTTTCGGCTATTTCTTTAAATGCTTCGACTTCTGCTTTGGTAAATATTAAGCCGCCAGCTTTTTCTGTGGCTTGTGCAGCTTGAGCTTCGAGTTGTCCTGGTAGTAAACAGTTTTCATTGCCGTGTCCGAGCATGTCATCAATCACAGCTTTGATATTTGCACCTTGATCGCGATCACAGGCATAATTGTCGCTCTTAATCGCATCGGGGTGAATAACCTGAAAATAGAAACAAGCACTGTATTTTTCGCCAGCAACATTGTTTTCAGGGCGGCCACGCAGCGTAGGTAAACTACCACCGCCATAGGCTGCATACAGTTCGTCAATGAGCGAAAGTCCGTAGCCCTTATGGTTGCCAAAAGGAAGTAAGGCAGCGACATTTTTAGGGTCACGGGTTTCGTTGCCGTCGGCATCGACTGCTGATCCCGGTGGTAATTGTTTGCCTTCGCGCGCGAATTGTTGAACACGACCCATTGCCACGGTACTAGTCGCCCAGTCAATGCAGATAGGAAAGCCAATTTGATCTTGCGTAGGGAAAGACCAGCTGTGTGGATTGGTGCCAAGCGTTGGAAATTTTCCACCGAATGGAACGACTTCGGCAAGCGCTGATGTGCAATTGGTATAGGCTAGGTAGCCTTTTTTTGCTGCATCTATAACATAGCCACCGCCCCATAGGTAGTGGAATGCATTGTCGACCATAATCGCACCAATGCCGAATTCGTCGGCGAGTTCATAGCAACGATCCATTGCAGAAAAGGCTACGGCCTGTCCTAATTTTTTGTTCGCATTCCAACGTTCAACGGCTTTGAATTTTGTCTCGCAGACGTCGATTTCCGCGCCAGGAACACAGCCGCCAACGGCAGAGCCAAATAATTCGTCAAGGTGAATTGCCTTAATGGCGTTGTGAGTTTTAATGCCGTGATGTGCCGCCAGCTCACAGAAACGGGCTGCAGCTGATGCTTCGTCAGCGCTGTAGCCGCGTTTTTCATAGGCGGCAGCAACTAATGCATTATGAATTTCAGTTGGGATAATATAATTGGGCATATGTGTCCTTTAATCTATTTGATTAAATTGAATGTAATCTGAGTCTTTGTTTAAAAAGTTAATTAAATTTTTAACCGCGCGCATGGCTTGACGGCCGACACTTTCATGAGTACGGCTACCGATATGCGGGGTTAATATAATATTATCAATTTCTTGAAAGGGGTGTGGTGCTTGCATTGGTTCAATGTCGAGAACATCTGCAGCATAGGCACTTAACTTGCCGCTTTTGCATGCTTCGGCGACATCAGCTTCATTTATTACTCCACCGCGCGCGGTATTAATAATAAAGGATCCATCTTTCATTGTCGCAATGCTGTCCTTGTTAATGAGTTCGCGCGTCTCGTCAGTTAATGCGCAGTGGAGACTCAAAAAATCAGATGCCTGAATAACTTCAGCGTGATCTTTGGCGCGTTGTACATTGTGCGCTGCGCAAAATTCTTCTGGCCAATGACGGGTAAAGGCAATGCAGTTCATATCGAAAGCGCTCGCTCGTTTTATGACCTCTTTGCCAATGCGACCAAGACCAATAATGCCGAGGGTTTTTCCAGCAAGGTCGCGGCCCGTTTGACGACGCCAGCCGCCTTCTTTAACGCCAGACATATGCCACCAAAATTGCTTGGCACTCGCAATCATTAATCCAAAGCAGTGCTCAGCGACAGTAGTGTGGTTAACGCCCGGTGTGAATAAAACGGGCAACTTTTTCGCGGTGGCGTAGTCAACGTCAATTTTATCAAGTCCAATACCGTATTTAGCGATAACCTGTAGACGAGGCAGAGAGGCGTCGATGACCTTTGCGGTAATGTCATCATCGCCATTAAGAAAGGCATCAAAGCCACCGTGCTCTTCAATGAGTCCAAGCATCTCGTCCTCATTGAGGGGGCCACGTGCCCGAACCAGTTTGAAATTGGCAGATTCAAGGACGTCGTGATGGGCGCCGGGTGTGTCTTGAAAGCTCGTCGTGCTGAGCAGTACTTGCATAAATTTACTCCAGACCCATGAACATAATTAGGAGGACTTAAGATGGCTATGGACTTCTTAATCATTTTTTGCACTATTTGATCAAATTATGGATTTTGATTTTGAGTTTCTTCATGGCCAATCTTATGATGAGTACAGCTTTTGTGTCGAAAAGCGTTATGAGCAATACTACACTTTGCAGTTTATGGCTAAAGGTACCGTGAAATTGTCCTATGATGGGCAAGAGACAGCACTTAGCGGTTCATGGCTGTGGCCGTGCTTTCCTGGTCCTTTGATTCGTTTTGAGCCAGGTATCAGTGATAGTTGGGAGCACCGCTACGTCGCGCTTAAAGGCAGCCAAATTCTGGAGTGGTGGGTAAATGGCCTGTGGCCACGCGAGCCGCAGCGTGTTCATAGTTCAGATATGGCTGAGCGCTTTGATAAGATGCTCGATTTATTTCAGGCGCAAACGACGTTTGCTAGGCAACGTGCCAACAATCTGCTTGAGGGGATTTTATTGGAGCTGGCTGATGAACGTACGGTGCGACCACAACGGCGTCAGGCCTGGTTGGATGACTGCATTCGCAAGATGGCTGTAAGCAATTTTCAAAACAATAATTATGAAGAGATAGCGGCGTCTTGGGGTATGTCTCTGAGCACCATGCGCAGGCGCTTTAAACAGCTCATGGGTCAAAGTATTCATAATTACGCATTGTCGCAGCGGATGTTGCGGGCCCAGGCTCTGCTGCGCGACTCAGAGCAACCAATTAAGTCGATCGCAGATCAACTTGGCTACAAAGACGTATTCTTTTTTACCCGTCAGTTTAAGCAGTGGACTGGTACAACACCGGGCCTTTATCGTCGTAGTAGGCAGGGGATCTAACTATATTCCTATACGGGTTCTACATAGGGTGGCAGTTGCAATTGTCGCGATGCCTGCAAGCTGCCCCGCCACCAATTACTCACCGGGAGTTTCTGGTATATGGACCAACGAACGCTAACGCATCTCCGTGATTTAGAGGCAGAAAGTATTCACATTATTCGTGAAGTGGCTGCTGAATTTGAGAATCCGGTCATGCTCTATTCGATTGGTAAAGACTCGGCAGTGATGGCACGCTTGGCACTCAAGGCCTTCCATCCAGGACGTCTTCCGTTTCCATTTTTGCACGTCGATACGACGTTCAAATTTAAAGAAATGATTAGCTTCCGTGATAAATTTTGTGCGGATAATAACATAAAATTATTGGTGCATACCAATCACGATGGCGTGGCTGCTAATATGAATCCCTTCGATCATGGTAGTAGTCACTACACCAACGTCATGAAAACCGATGCCTTAAAACAGGCTTTGGATAAATATGGTTTTGATGCTGCATTTGGTGGAGCTCGTCGTGATGAAGAACGTTCGCGTGCCAAAGAGCGTGTGTTTTCATTTCGTGATAGTAAGCACCAATGGGATCCTAAAAATCAACGACCAGAATTGTGGCGTTTATATAATTCAAAAAAACACCAAGGTGAAAGTATTCGCGTTTTTCCAATTTCCAATTGGACTGAATTAGATATTTGGCAATACATTCATTTAGAAAACATTCCTATTGTTCCTTTGTATTATGCAGCAAAACGACCAGTTGTCCGTCGCGGCCCTAAGGGTGCAGAAACTTGGATTATGGTTGATGATGAACGTATGCGTTTGGAAGAAGGGGAAGTGCCAGAGGAATTAGTGGTGCGTTTCCGTACGCTTGGTTGTTATCCGTTGACTGGTGGTATTGAGTCTCCTGCTGCAACGGTGCCGGATATTATTCAAGAAATGCTACTGACGAAATACAGTGAGCGCCAAGGTCGTCTTATCGATACTGATGAAGAAGGCTCTATGGAAAAGAAAAAACAAGACGGGTATTTCTAATATGGCTGTCGAAGTTGATCTGATTAAAAAAGACATCAATGAGTATCTCGATCGCCATGAGCGTAAGGATTTGTTACGTTTTGTTACGATAGGTTCTGTCGATGATGGTAAATCGACCTTAATCGGTCGTATATTATTTGACACCGGTTCGGTCTATGAAGACATTATCGAGTCAATCAAGACAACCGATGATGACGGCAATGAAACAGTTGATTTAGCTAATATTACAGACGGTTTGTTGGCCGAACGTGAACAGGGCATCACCATTGATGTTGCCTATCGCTATTTCACAACACCAGTTCGTAAATTTATCATCGCTGATACACCGGGACATATTCAATACACCAGAAATATGGCGACTGGTGCATCAACTGCACAAGTTGCAATTATTTTAATTGATGCTCGCTATGGCGTGTTACAGCAAACCAAGCGTCATGCCTATATTTCACATTTATTAGGCATTCCACATTTGATGGTCGCCATCAATAAAATGGATTTAAAAGATTACAGCCAAGAAGTCTTTGAATCTATTCGCAAAGATATGTTGGCTTTTGCTGAAGAATTAAGCTTTGATTCGGTTACCTGCGTGCCAGTCAGCGCACTGTTGGGTGATAACGTCGTTAATAAATCAGAAAATATGCCATGGTTTGAAGGCCAGTGCGTATTGGAATACCTAGAAACAGTGCCGATTCATCTACGTGGTCTTGAACTCGATTTCTGTATGCCAGTTCAATATGTATTGCGTCCTGATTTGAATTTCCGTGGTTTCTCGGGAACCATTGCCTGTGGTACTGTTAAGCCAGGTGATGAGGTAGTGTCGCTGCCTTCTGGTATGACCAGTAAGGTTAAACAAATTCATACCTATGACGGTGAATTAGATGAGGCATTCGCACCACAATCAGTGACCATCACCTTAGAAGATGAAATTGATGCAAGTCGTGGTGATATGTTGGCGGCTAAAACCTCGAATCTGACAATCGCCCGTACTATTGAAGCTGATATTGTGTGGATGTCTGAGGATCCAATGGATCGCTCACGTCAGTATTTAATTAAACATACAACGCGTACAGTGGGTGCATTTTTCAGTGAAGTTAATTACCGTTTAGATCTCGACACCTTGCAAAAAGACAAAGTCGAAAATTTAGCATTAAATGATATTGGTCATGCGGTTATAACGTTAAATCGACCAATTATAGCTGAGCAATATCTTAAAAATCGCGATGCTGGTGCATTTATTATTATTGACCGTTTGACCAATGCGACGGTTGGTGCGGGTATGATTTCTTCATTCCCTGTCGATGATAAACAAGAGACCTTACAAACACATGCTCGTGGTATTCCTGCTGAGGTTCGCGCCAAGCGTTTTGGTCAAATCCCAAGTATTTTATGGATTACCGGTCGTCATGGTGTGGGTAAAATGATTATTGCCCATGAATTAGAAAAGCGCCTATACGATGCAGGACATTTACCGTGGGTACTTGATCCGTATCGCTTGCCAAATGCGAAAATACCGGCGATTGGCAAAGACCTCGATCCAATTCTCAATCAAATAGATATCTTATTAGATATGGGTTTGATTGCGATTAGTGCCTGTACCACACCAACACGCGCAGACCGATTGCGTTCCAAGGCACATGTGCAGAAAAAACTTTTTGAAGAAGCCTATATGGAAATTCATTTAGACGCTGATGAAGAAGTTTGCGTTAAGCGTCTTGAACAGGATGGTCGCGAAGGCAATTTGGCACATGTTCCTTATGAAGAGCCAGAGTCGCCTGACATTGTTATTGATGCCAATGATTTAAATGCAGCATCTATCGACAAAGCTGTTGATGACATCATGGCTATGCTTGCCGAAAAAGGCGTGATTTAAGATTTCTTAATCTTTTTGATGTGACTTTTAATTGAGTCGACTACGCGTTTGATGGTTTCGACGCGTGCATAGCGTTTATTGTTACCAGGTATCACATTCCACGGTGCATGTTCAGTATGTGTTTTTTCGAGCATGTCATTGATGGCATTTTTGTAGTCGTCGTGTTTATCGCGATTGCGGTAGTCTTCGTCGGTTAGTTTCCATGATTTTAGCGGGTCGTCTTTTCGGGCATCAAAACGTTTGCCCTGTTCTTCATGACTAATGTGTAAAAAGAATTTTTGTATTAAATAGCCATCGTGACATAATTGTTCTTCAAATTGATTAATCTCACCATAGGCGCGTTGCCATTCGCTTTTCTTGGCAAAACCTTCGATGCGTTCGACTAAGACGCGGCCATACCAGGATCGATCAAATAAAGAAATATGCCCGCGATGCGGAATCATTTTCCAGAAGCGCCATAAATAATGATGGTCGAGTTCTTCAGGTGTAGGGGCTGCAACCGCATGAATGGTCAGCAGACGGTTGTCCATGTATTCGACCAAACGGCGAATCGTTCCGCCTTTACCGCCAGCATCCCAACCTTCAAAGACCAGAATGATGGGAACACGTAGGTCAATAATGTCGTCGCGCAGTGCTACGAAGCTTTTTTGTGCTTCGAGTACTTGGTCTTCATATTTTTGCTTGTCGAGTTTGAGGCTGAGATCTACGTCATCGAGTTGCGGTGCCTTGGGCATGCGGGCCTTCCAAGTCTTGTGGTTCTTGCACTGTGTGGATGCTAAAGGAATCTGCAAGTGACCATGAGAGGAATTGGCCGAGATGCATGAAGAGCTGTCTTATGAAACCTATCAGGGTATAGCAGAGAAAATTAAGTCGGTATGGCCAGAGCAGGCTTACGCAGTGTTGTTATTAGGTACTGGATTGGGTGGCTTAGCAGAGCGGATGAGCGTTCAAGCTCGGATTCCTTATCAAGAATTACCAGGCATGCCGATTGCGACGGCGGAATCGCATGCAGGCGATTTAGTTTGTGGTACATTAGGTGGGAAATCCGTTATTGGTTTTAGTGGTCGTTTGCATTGCTATGAAGGCCATAGTGCGGCGGCAGTCATTGCGCCAGTGCGCGTTGCGCAGGCCTTGGGCATTGAACATCTCATTATGGGATCAGCGGTAGGCGGTTTAAATACCGCATATCAAGTTGGTGATGTAGCGATTATAAATGATCATATAAATTTAATGGGTGTGAATCCGCTTGTCGGCCCTAATGACGAGCGTATGGGTCCACGATGGCCTGATATGTTCGAGACTTATTCAATGAAGCATTTGCAATTAGCCCAGGCTCAAGCTGAGCGAT
The DNA here is from genome assembly GCA_028280785.1 of Planctomycetota bacterium. Lineage (GTDB taxonomy): Bacteria > Planctomycetota > UBA11346 > UBA11346 > UBA11346 > JANQLF01. The sequence goes on along the minus strand of JANQLF010000067.1, from coordinate 5,763 downwards.
TGCATATTAATTTACACAGTGGTGTCTATGCCGCTGTGCTTGGTCCAAATTTAGAAACGCGTGCTGAGTATGCCATGCTACAGAAATTGGGTGCCGATATGGTGGGGATGAGTACGGTCCCCGAAGCAATAGCTGCGGTGCATGCGAGGATGAAGACACTTGCTTTTGCCATTATCACCGATTTATGTTTGCCGGAATCTTTAGAGCCTGCAGACGTACAAAAAATAATTGCCGCTGCAAATAAAGCAGAGCCGGTTTTATCAGATCTTATCATCGCTTGTTTAGAGCAAATGGAGTAAACTATGAAAGCTGTTACCGTAAACACGACTAAAGCTAAAGCTGCAGCAACTGCTGTTGTTGTTGGCCATTCCAAACAGAAGTTGCCAACGGCGTTAACTGCAATTGCGAGTAAAATGGCTAAGGACGATTTAGGTAGTCCGCAAGTTGTTCATACCAATAATCAAGTTTTTATTTTATTGAAGCCTAAGGATAAGCCGGAGTTGGTTGGCGGTGAAGCATGGCGCGTCATGGGCGACGAATTGATGAAATCTTTGCGTTCACAATTGTTGGCTTCCTGTTCAGTTGTTGTTGGCGGTAAACAATGTGACGTTCAATCTTTGGTTGAAGGAATTGTTGTAGGTGATTATCAATTTACGGCATGTCGTAGTGGTAAGGCTGCAAAGCGTAAAAAGATTACTGTTCACATCCCAGGATATGCCAAAGAAGTTAAGGCCGGAACACAAGTAGGTGATTGTCAAAATCTGGCGAGGGAAGTTTGTGACTTGCCTGGTAATTTGATGCATCCAACGGCCTTTGTTAAAAGAGCGAAAAAAGAAATGCAGGGCTTAGGTATCACCATAAAAGTTATTCAAGGTGAAGCTGCTTGTCGTAAAGCGAATTTTCCAGGTCTTGCTCAGGTAGGACAAGCTGGGGCTCAGCCACCAGCACTTTTAGAAATGCACTACAAGCCACGTGGTAAGAAATCAAAGAATTCCTATGCCATGGTTGGCAAGGGTATTACCTTTGATTCTGGTGGAATTAGTTTAAAGCCCGGCGCAGGTATGTGGAAGATGAAGGGTGACATGGGTGGTGCAGCTGCTGTGTTGGGTGCAATGAAATTAATTGCCTTACAAAAACCAGGAGTTGCGGTGAGTGGATATTGTGCACTTGCTGAGAACATGCCAGATACCAAAGCACAGCGTCCAGGTGATATTTATCAAGCACGCAACGGTAAATATATTCATGTTGATAATACCGATGCTGAAGGTCGTTTGGTATTATCCGATGTGTTGACCTATGCTTGTGAGAAAAAGCCAACGCATTTAGTTGATGCCGCGACCCTTACCGGAGCATGTTTGGTGGCACTTGGTTCCAGTATTGCAGCAGTAATGGGCAACAATGACAAATGGGTACAGCAAGTACGCGATGCAGGTCAGGATGTTGGTGAAGAGTTATGGCCGTTGCCATTATACAGTGGATACCGTAAATTACTCGATCACCCACATGCTGACATAAACAATATCGGCGGTAAATACGCAGGTACTATTACAGCTGGCATATTCCTTTCTGAATTCATCGGCAAAAATGTGAAATGGGCGCATTGTGATATCGCTGGACCAGCAATGATGGGTGGTTCTTGGCGTTATTATGACGAAGGAAATACTGGATTTGCCGTCCGTACCTTTGCACAATTAGCTCAATGTCTGAGCAAGTAGATAAAGCGGATGTATTTCCAGTACTAAGGCGCTTTGCTAAAGCATTGGGTGTGGCTGCATTGTGCGCAAGCTTGTTAAGCTTATGCGCAGAATGGTTGTGGATTGGTAGTCTATTCAACCATTTAAGCGCTCATGCTGTTTTATGTTTATTGTTTTGTATTCCGATTGTGGCCAAGGACCGGTTGCCTTCGCTTATGGTTATTGCGGCGATTCTTATTTTTTCACTGCCATGGTTATATCAGGCATATGAACAACGTGCGCCACGCCTCACGGTAAATCAAGGCAACGCCATATCATTTTTAGTAGCCAACACTGCTTGGTGGAATAGGCAAGAGAGTGATTTGGTTGCCCAAGAATTGATAAATACCGATGCTTCTTTTTGCGCATTGATCGAAGCTAATCCGGCCTTGTCGCGTTCGGTGCGGGCAACGAAATATTGGCCACATGCACGGGGCAGTACGAGACTCGGTCCTTATAGTATATTGGTGCTTTCTCAGTGGGAAATTATCGAAGATAAAATGCATGTTATACAGGGTAAGCAGCGTGATTTAAACCTGGCAGAGGGTGAGCAGAAAGAGCCCTTGGCTGATAGTGATTTAATTATATTTGATTTGCTCATTGATTTTAACAAAACTCCAATTCGTGTTTTGGTGGCACATCCACCGTCACCTTTGTTTCCTGCTTTATTAAGCGATCGGAGTAAGGTGCTAGGAAAAGTCGCACAGCTTATCAAGGATTCCAAAGAGCCCTGTGTATTATTAGGTGATCTGAATGCTGTTCCTGCAAGTTATGAATGGCGGCATCTGCATGAGATTGGATTACAGCGACCTCAGGGTCGTCAAATGCGGACGTGGATGTGGCCAGGACTCGATTGGTTGCGCCAAGGATTTGGTTTGGCTATCGATTATATTGCAAGTACGCAAGAATTTCAGATGAGTCCGTTGCAGTATTATCGAATTACCGGTTCAGATCATTTAGCTATTCGTTCAACGCTTGCGCTTATTGAATCAAATCATTCGGAATAATTTTAAGCGAATCAACTATTTTTTTGTCAATGACGAAAATATACTCAGCGTATTTTCCACTGAATTGTTGAGCGTTGGTGCTTCCAGGGCTGTAATCTATGAGCATGTAACAGGTGTTATTCGAAAGCGCATTACTGATAGCGATGTGATAGGTTGAATTGTCAATACACATCAATTTATGTAGATAGGGTGACTTCGTTATTTTACCGTTTTCAAGCGATATCCCCAAGTTTTTTAAGTTTTGCGAAGAGTCATCGTTTCGAGGAATGACATCAATCATTTCGGCAAACATTAGGTGATCTAAGAGTAGCTGGAAATTTGCGTGATTGATTGATTGTTGATTATATTGCCAGCGTTTGGACGTTTTGTTTAACTGGAAGATATTGTTTTCGGCCATCGCTTTGCCAGCAAACGCATGTAGGTGGATCTCTTGTAGCTGTGTAAAATTGTGATGGAAAATTTTCTCATGAACCCAGCTGAGCCAATCTGCTTCGAGATAGATAAAAGCGGTAGTATTATAGACAGTATGCTGTGTCCCGAGTCGCACATAGGAACATTGGGAAACTTTATCAAAGCGTCCAAATATCAAATTAAGTAATTCTTTGCCTTGTACATCGCGCAAAATAATTTGTTGTCCAAAGGTGTTCTTGGCGTGACTGTCTGTTGACAATGGGCTGAGAAGGCGCATTTCAGCGTGTCTGCTTGCATCGGCGGTAATAAGCGGTCCCTTTTTTAGATTAATAGCTGCGCCAATGACGTCACCAATGCGTTCGCTGAGATCGGCCCTGTAGTTGTGCTTATTTATGATACGCCATGTACCTTTGTCCAACTTGCCATGAAATCGTAAGACTTGCTTGCCATCTAATGATTTATTGATTACTTCAATCTCGTTAATCTCATCAATGGCTATTTTTCGATTAACGCTATTGAGTGTTTCGTTTTCGGTGACTGTAGTTACTTCGTTTGTTGGCCAGTAAGCAAGGCATGCACTGATGATGGCAATAATGATAAGCACGACGAAGGATTTGTTCATGGGGACTGTCTTAGTCGTTGGCCTGGAATAAGAGAGCGCTCTTGTGAATACCGATATGCAGCAATGGCTATTGCGAGTAAAAGAAGTATAATACCGGGAATAATAAGTGCGTACATGCGTACTTGTGAGAGTAAGTCGTCAATTGCTTGGCGATAAACAACTTCGGCTCGTTTGAACTCTTCTGATTCATGCTTTTTAATATTGATTAAACTTTCTTCTAATGCCTTTTTCCCTTCTTCGAGCCTGGTGCGATAGAGCTGTTGCTTACCGAGTTCATTTAAATCCGTTCGTTGTTCAATGTCTTTAAGCAATTTGTCTTGAAATACTTGAGCTCTTTTTTTCTCAAGCTCTGTTTCATCGCGCGCATGCGTTTGAGTCTGACGCTTGAATTTTTCTTTTTGTTGTTGAATGTCTTCAATGTAATGAAGTGAACGGTAGCGTAACTGCCGTGTTCTTATGGGTAATAGTTGTGTGTCTCCTGCCAAAACGTCTAAGCAATTATTGACGAATTGAATGTTTTGGAGGCGCCTGATTGCAGCGAGATCATCTTCGTGGAACTCTGGCTGACTTTTTGTGTAGAGTTCATAGAATTGATCGTGAATAAAATCTGTGTCAGTGATTAAAATAATTTCAGCAGATTTTCCGGATGTCTGTGTGCCTCGAGGTGATGCAATGACGCCGTTGAGATAGGCAGCAATAACAGCGAATTGTTGCTGCGCAGGTTCGTAGCTTTTTGGCTGATGATGTTTGAACCCTTGGTTTTCATTGTGGGTAATGTAATCGTCGATGCTATGCAAACCCCAACGACTGCTCGGTGTGGTACTGATGAGTGGTTCGATGCGAGTTGGAGAGTCTGCCAGTGCCATGATGTGACCGGGAAAGGGAAAGAGCAGATGATTAATTCCCGTACAAGTTAAATGTCCAGTTATGGCATTCTGCTGACGTGATGACCAAATAATACTTGGTGGCCACATTTGGCGGAGCCTGTAGCTTGGATTAAATTCTGACCAGGGAATTTGTTTCAAGTTGAGATAGACGCCTAATTGATTATAGAATTTATTAATGTTACCTTTTTTGTTGATATTTTCTGGGATGGCTAAACCGCGCTTTTTATACAAGAGCTCACGGCTAAACGTTGGCGCTAGTTCTATATGAGACCACATTGGCGCAGGATCTTCTAAGAGGATAGCCTTGCCGCCATCTGAAAGGTATTGCTGTAAGTTGCTGATTTGTTGATCAGACAGGCTGGAAGGCATAGCACAAAGTAAAATATCAATGCCATCTGGTACATCTTTTAATAATGATGTTTGGTGAATGTTGAATCGTTGGCGCCATTCTCGAACCACTGGGCTTTCAGCGCGCATACGGTCGCTTTGATAATCGTGGTGCATCAGCAATGGGAAATCATTAACCACGATTCCTAAGGTGGGCAAATCGTTTTTATTGAGTGTATGTAGTGCTCTAAGTAAGTGAAATTCAACAGACATACCAAGATCGAAAAAAGGTATGATTTGCCGTTTCAGGCCGCTTTGGACAGCAATGCTTAGATACACATCTAGGCTTTGTCCGCCGACGATATTGCTGACATTAATACTTTTACTTTTAATGCCGAAATGATTTCGTGCTTTGAGCGCATCTGGATGGTACTCATTGTCAGGATGATAGGTGTGAATGTGTACCGAATCACCAGTTTGTTTATCGATGCTATTTATGATATTTAATATTTCTTGGCCTTTACCTCGATAGGGATCGGGCAGATCTTTATGGATAAATGCATGGATATGAATTTCTTTATCAATATTATTGAGTAAACCAATGCTTTCTTGACTGAGTGTTGATAATTGCTCTTGGGTAATATCGATAGCTTGATAATTCTTTTGTCCTATTATTGCTGCATTAATAAGGCAAAAAATGATAAGCACCGATAGGCTTAATTGACTGATGATTGTTTTTCTGGATTGCGCTTGCCAGCGTTTGCTAGCAAGTACCA
>JANQLF010000049.1 GCA_028280785.1 Planctomycetota bacterium | reverse complement strand
CTGATATCGCCGTTGCAACCAACTGCGGCCAAATCAAAACCGGTTCTGCCTCACGCTCTGACCGCATGGCTAAATATAATCAGTTATTACGCATCGAAGAAGAACTCGGCGGCATCGCTGAGTACCACGGCCTGAAGAGTTTTTACAACTTATAAATCTGTTCTTGGATTAAATCTTAAAAAACCCGCACATCGTGCGGGTTTTTTTGGCATAGCACTGCGAGTGATATTCGTATCTGCAATTATTAATTAAATCACGTCCTGGGTCGAGGAGATTGAACCGACAACTTCAAACATGAAGCTTGATGTTTTCTGACCAATTCCAATAAATCATCAGTTTTTTCACAGGAATAGATATATTTCATCGCAGAAACAATCGTCCTTTCATTAACAGCACGAGTCGTTTCTTTATCCAATTTACTAAAACACAGATCATATTTAGCATGTTCCTCAGGTCCATACTTAGGCTCAATTTTTAAGGCCAGGTCTTTTCGCAGAGCAACAATAAGCTCGGACATTGGATGTGCTGGACCAATGTGATATTGTTTGCCATCTTCGATAGAGCTTGACTGCTGATAATAAATTGGGTTATCAGACGCTACAAAAAACTCACCGTCCGCTGATGTCAAAAAGCCCCACGTCTTGTTCTCAATAGAACCTGCAAGCTGTTCTGAAATTTTAAATACAGCATCCAAACTTACCCAAGGCTCCATCACGACATTTAAGTCACCTAGAAACTCATCTGTAACAAATTCAGGTAAATCGCCAGCCTCTCTTTGTCCGGCCACAATTTGGTTCAACTCAATTTCAACTGTACGCTTAAACATCTCTTCAATGCCATCTCTAAAATTAGGCACTCTTAGCATTTGCAGCGCTAAATAGAGCGACAATATTTCACGATTTTCATCAGACAGCCCAACACACTTCCCATGTGGAAGTACTTTTATTTTTCGAATAATACGAATTGCCCTATCTTCAATCTTTGAGAAAAAGTCCTCGACTGTATTTTCATCTATTTGTCCATCGGCATCTTTCACACCATAATATCCCGGCCTGCTGCATATCCTTGCCACAGATTTTGGCTTTTTAAATATACGTCCAGTTTCTTTATTATATTCCCAAATTAACGACCTCTGGCCTTCAATTGTAAAAAGACGTAAATATCCTTGTGGGACAAAATGTTGATTTTCATTAGCCATAGGTTCACACTGTCACTTCTCCACCTTACCCGTCAAAATACAATCAGCATAAACACCCTTAGTCCAATTGATTTTGGCCAATTGACCGGGATCGCATGATTCGATTTCATTACCAGCGAGGTCGTACATGTGGTGAATATGCATGCGTTTGTTTTTGCCTTCGGGCGTGAGAACCGCGTAATACCCGAGACCAATGGGTTCAAGTGCCTGAATAACCAAGCTCGTGCCCTTCACGTTGTCCATGACTTTTGCCAGTGTGTCGGTTTCGGCATGATCCTGGGCGTCGGCTTCGAATACATAATCGGTGTTATTGGCGATAAAAAATCCGGGCTTGAAATTGCGTCGTGCCAATGCCTGTAGCTGTGCATAGGTATCATCGCTAGGTCCATCAGTTAATGCCTGGCGATAAGCTCGCAGAGCCTCTGCTAGATATTCAACAGATTCACCACGTCCGTCAAATAACCACGCTCTTAAACCACATTTCTTTAATTCATCGATATGCTTGTAGAGCGACTTATCAAAACTTGCATACATAAAATGGCCATGTGGATTATCATAAAGCGGATACGCACGCCCCTCGACATCAGCAATGCGTTGGCGCATATGCGGTAATTCATCAGCGCTGCCATTTAGATCACGTTTATCGACCTCGAATCCAGCCATCAGACGGCGATCAGTATATTGTAATAAAACTGGACCATGGACTTGGAATTCTAATTCACAGCCCGTTGATGCTTTAAATTGCTGTATTGCTGCTGCCGTCCAATCATTACTTAAAATTTGACGCTCGAAGGACACGATTTCGTTGTCGGCGTAATAATGTGCACCCGCCTCATTATTATTTCCGGTCTCGGTAGCCAGATGAAAGCTGCCAGAAAACTTGTCACGTAAATAAACGGCAACACCGGGATCCTGAACGCGAATACAAGGGATTTCTGCTTGATTAATCGATGCCACTGCTGCATCGAGTAAATTATAATGGCGGCTGTGAATCAACTTATCGATGTTCGCACTTAAGCGAATGTCGGCCTTCAATGAACGTGCATGCTTGGCCAGCGTCACAAATTTATCAAAGCCGGGCACTGTGTAATCATCAGCATACGAACGCACCGATAATTTACTGTCTTCTAAAATTAAATGATCGGCACCTGCATCGATAGCGAGATTTATATCCTGCTCACTCATTGCATAGGTAACAAATTCTATCACGTACACACCGCCTCAGTCAAACGTAAACGCATGACACTCAAAGGCGACACAGCATCCACAAACGGTAAACGCAAAATACGATTAGGCGGCATGTTTTCTAAGCCATTACCATTCACATCTGCCATATTTTCTAATCTTATTTCTGTACTCACCCCACTGGGCGTCACAAAATCACATTGATCACCTTCTTTTAAGGGATGGCGAACCTGCACTAATAATGCCTCATCAGGAATAACTACTAATACCTGACCAGCAAAGGCATGTGATTTTTGATAACCGGGGAAATCGTAATTAATCGATGAAGCAAAAGCGCGCTCTTCTAAGCTGCCGGTAGTAAATTGCCTATTCGACATGCGTTCAATTTCACGCATTTCCGCTTCGATATCGACACTGGCCTCTTTACCATTTTGTAACTGATCAAATACGGCGTCTAAAGCACGACGATAGGCACCGACCACGGTAGCGACATATAATTCTGATTTCATGCGCCCTTCGATTTTCAAGGAGTCAATGCCTTGGCGAATAAATGATTCGACTAATTGCAGCGACATTAAATCTTTGGAATTCATAATCGGCGCACTGTAATCGACTGCATCGGTGTCTGGGTCATGTACATCAAAGACATAGCGACAGGTTTGCACACAACCGCCGCGATTTGAATCACGTCCAGCGGTATAATTTGAAATAACACATTTACCCGAATGACTGGTGCACATCGAACCATGACAAAAGGTTTCGATTTCGATATCACTGTGCTGGCGAATTTCTTGGCACTCATCCAAACTTAATTCACGCCCAACGACAATGCGTTTAGCACCGAGGGCCTTCCACCAATTCGCCGTATGCTCGTGCAAAACGCTAGCCTGCGTCGAAACGTGTAAGGGAATCGACGTATGTTCTTTCGCCAGACGCATGACACCGAGATCAGAAATAATTAATGCATCCGGTCCAATTGCATCGAGTTCTTTTAAATAAGTTGGTAATTCGGGCATGTCACGTTCGAGCGGATACACATTCACCGTCACATAGACTTTACGCCCGAGCGAGTGTGCCAGATCGATGGCCTGGCGCATTTCCTTGGCATTAAAATTATCAGCATTTTTACGCAGACTGAATTTGGTCCCACCAATATACACCGCATCAGCACCAAAGGCGAACGCGGTACGCAAACGCTGCATGCATCCTGCCGGTGCTAATAATTCAGGTTTAACCAATGTTTCCATACGCGAAGCATATTTGACCTGCTGCAATCACCAAGCGGTCAAAAGTGCACGTCTTGAGCAAGGGCTTGCTCAAAAATAGCCTGATAATCATCATCATTTATAATGTATGCACCAAAGCGCTGCATATGCGGCGTTTGCTGCTGACAATCGAGCAAGAGAAATCCCTGTCGCTGTAGATGCTCTACCAAATAAATGACTGATAGTTTTGATGCGTTATCGGCGCGACGAAACATCGACTCACCACAAAAAGCACCACCCAAGGCTAAACCATACAGACCACCAACTAATTGATCATCCTCATCCCACGCTTCGACACTATGGGCGATACCCTTATGATGCAGAGCCGTATACAGCGTTTCGATGTCTTTACCTATCCAGGTGGTTTCGCGTTCAGCACATGCCTGCATCACCTCAGAAAAAGCTGTATCAAAGCTCATGCGATAGGGATTTTTCTTCCAAATTTTTTGTAAACTTTTTGGGATTTTCCAAGACTGCCAATCAATAACAGCACGCTCTGGCGGACGGTACCAGGCTAACGGACCATCACGATCCTCAGACATCGGAAAACACCGTTGGACATAAGCCTCCAGTAACATTTGCGGATTAACTGGATGACCATCGATGTCAAAGACAACAGGATTTTCATTCATCGGCGCTTATGGTCTTCAACATATCAATGGGTGCATCGCATTGCACATCAAATGGCTGATCATGATGACTGCCAATGCCCCATGCACACCACATGGTTTTGCACCCAGCGCGACGTCCGGCAATTAAATCGGTATGATGATCACCACACATCCAGGCATTTTGTGCAGATACCCCCAATTGTTCGCAAGCATCATAAATCGAATCAGGATCCGGTTTGCGATGCGTATCGCCACCTACGATTACAGGTATATAGGTATCGAGTCCAATGTGCTTGATAATTAATTCGCTAAATTGTTTTGGTTTATTGGTAACAACCGCAAGTGGATGCCCCTCTTTCGCAAATCTCGCAACCACTTCGACAATCCCCGCATAGGCAGCCGTCGCATCACAACAGTGCTTTAAATAATTTGCTTGGAAAACCCTTCGTGATTCTGCGACTTGAACTTCATTCAGATCAGGGCAACAACGCTCTAATAATTTACCAACACCATCACCGACAAAGGTCACGATGGTCTCAAGTGGTAAAACATCCAAAGCAAAATGTTGACGGACGACGTTTGCACTTGCCGCAATATCTTCGCGGCTATCGACTAAGGTCCCGTCTAGGTCTAACAGAATCGCTGGTTTCAATCTCGTGTACCTCGGTGACCAAGGTAGCTTGCAAATCCTGTTCAGCAAACCAGGCATCAATGCTGGCCGGTATCCATAAATTGCTGCCCGGTTTCGGATAAGAACCAACGTCATTACTGACTTGAATCAGGCGCCAGTGATGACCAGATCCATAGTAACGCTCAGCAATCAGGCGCAGGTTTTCACCACCCTGCACACAATGCCAAATCCCAGCTTCTCGTTCTTGCGTAATCTGAACATGCCCCGCCGGGTCCTGTACTGTTGTCTCACCACCACAGGACACTAACAGTACAGAACCAAGCAGTGCTATCACCCAGACCAGGCGACTCGTTGTTCCCATACTATTAATTTAGCGAGACGCCTCGGCGCCTTTCACTTTTTCTTTTCAAATAAGCGCAGGGGTTCTGCGGGGCCCATTTCCAGGCCACGATCCTCTAAATTTGAGAAGAATTCAGCAACTAATTCACGAAATGAGTCGAGACTTTCGATCTTCATGAAGCGATCGCGAAACTGACGTACGCCAGGCAATCCATTGCAGTAGAAAAAGGTGTATTTACGCATCACACGGGTACCGCGTTGCTCGCCATAGAGATCAACAATCAGCTCAAAATGGCGCTCAAGCAGCGCACGTCGCTCATTCAAACTCGGCGTATAGGTCTCTTCACCCGTCAATTCTGCGATCAAATTGCGGAACAACCACGGATCGCCACAAGCTGCACGACCAATCTGATAGCCATCAGCGTTCGCCTCATCTTTCGCCCGCTTGATGTTTTCAACCGTGTCCATGTTGCCGTTGGCAAAGACTGGCACATCGACGAAGTCTTTGACCGCGGCAATGCCCGAGTAATCAACGTCCGTGCCGTGCTTACTCTCACCAGTTCGTCCATGCACAAATAAGGCCTGGGCTCCATTCGAGACTGCCGCATCGGCGACCTCTTTGTAGGTCTGATTATCGCAGTCAAAACCAAGACGCATCTTCACCGTGACCGGCACTTTGACGACGGCCTTCATCGCTTTAACGATTTCACCGACCTGCTCAGGCTCGCGCATCAAGGCGACACCACAGCCTGCCTGCTTGGCCTTCTTCACCGGGCAACCGCAGTTCAGATCAACGATATCGGCACCAGCTTCTTCTAATTCGAGCGCAGTGCGCGCGCAGAGCTCAGGATCGCGACCATAAACCTGCATCGCCAAGGGATGCTCTTCTTCGACGTTTTGCGTATGGGTTAAGAATTTCTTATCATGCTTGCGCTGCTTTGGCCCCATCGCCGCAACCATTTCACTAGCCACCAACCCACAACCACCGACCTGCTTAGCGATCAAACGAAAGGCCACATTGGTGAAGCCCGCCATCGGCGCCAAGGTCAGATAGGTGATGTGCACCTCGACAATAATCTGACCTTGGCGC
>JANQLF010000009.1 GCA_028280785.1 Planctomycetota bacterium | reverse complement strand
GAACACAATGAGGTGAGTAAGAGTTATTATTTTTCGGAGGTTCCTGAAACAGGACATGGAACAAATGCAATTCATATGGGTGAAGAGTGGGAAAGAATTCCTTGGCCAGACTCAAAGTCAAATGAATGCTAGTGTAATTATTGAATAATATATTATGAGTTTCCAACAATGATGGAATTTGTGTTATCTGTAGATGTTGCCACGAACTTAAGTCCAATGGGTGTTCATTTATCCCCCACGGGTTCGAAAGACCGGACTACGGGTGAGTTAAGGTGCGTAGAGAGTTCGATATATACAGGTGAAAGCATGTCCTCCGTGAAGGATGGGGGCTTGTCAAATCCTGATAGAATCTGTTTTTTAACAATTTTACGACCATTTAAATATTACGACAGACTGGGGAAATTTTTTAAAAATGATGATATGTTTTATTCACTTGGAGTTTGTTCAATTATATCTATTGGAGAACAATTAAATGTGGAAGAGGTGGAGTCTTTGGTTGGGGCTGACCTGCGAGCATGGGAAATTTGGACATATATAGATGGAGCCTATAGTGTAGAATATGGTTACACTAATCAATCAATTGAAGATGTATCTAAATATGCAAGTGAAGTGCCTTCTATAGAAAAATTAAACAACAATGTACTAGCAAATTATTTAAAAGAAGTTATTGAGGAAATAGAGTCATCGGTGAATCTGGCGTGGAGATCCGCATCGGAGATTAATCCCAATATACACGCGGTTATAATATCTATATTGGACAATGTGAATCACTATTTAAAGAAGGCATCATCGAGCGTAAATATTGGTTTGCTCGAGTGTAGAAGTAGATTGACGCAACTTGCCAGTAGCATTTCCTATATACGAAGTCAGGCATTGTCGGGCTCTCCACCATTATTGACTGGCGAATTGTTTTTTGGAAGGCATTCACTCTTGGGCATTGGGCTTGCGTGGCAGGCAATCGAAAGTGTTGAACGAGAAAGCTCTAAGCTTTTTTCTCAAAACCCTGTGGAAAGACTTATTTCTGGAGAGTATGCCCTTGGGTCAGTGTCATCAGAACAAGGTTTGTTGAATGCTTTGGATTATGGAAATGATTGTTCTAGCTCTAATTTGCAGAACGCGATACGTCGAAATGTAGTACATAAAAGGTTGGAACCCTTGGGTCAAACAAAAGAGTTTCGACATTTACTTTATTTTTCTGGTCGTATGGGGTTTCGCCGTAATGATTTTACCTTAACAGTTCCGGTTGAGACATTGACTAATTGTTCGAGGGCAAACTGGAGTTTGATGACTTTAACCCACGAGTTGCTCCATGCGCATGTTGATGGTATAATCACCTTAATTTTAAGCACTGGGAAATCTGTATCGCATGAGATTGATGTTTATTTACGCAATAAAAATGGTTTGCCGAGTGATGGAATAAAAATAGCGGATGTTTTAAGATATAGAATATTTGAATCCAGTTGTTTGCTTGCCTCCGTCGAGAGAGATTGTCGTGATTATATAAGGCCTACTTCAGAAGCTACTGTTAAACAATGTATGCGATATTCTGAGAAAATGCTTAATGAAATAATAGTGCATGTTTTGGATATAAATTACTTTCATAAAGGTTGCGAAAGGGAGTATGTTAAGACGTTGTGGTCGAGTTGGTCTGAAATCCCGTATGTGTATTTAGACATCCGACCATATCTATTGAGAACATTGATCTCAATCGGATCTGTATTTGACGCGGATGAAGAGGAGGGTGTGAGATGGTCTGTGGCTTTAAGAAAAGTGAAGAGCTGCTTGTCGGAGCTATCGGAATTAAATGAAGGTGTTGGATTGCTTGCGAAGCAGGCTATCTTAATGTTAGACAACGAAACCTCTTCTGGGGGTGGTTATCTACACCGTGGATTTAGCTATTCATTATCTTTGGTGGACTCTGTGATAGAGTTTTTGGTCAAAGATACCATTTCTGGTGATTTAATTGATATTGCGGAAGGCGACCCTGTGCAATATCCTGACAATGGAGATGTCGAGGGAGATTTCGATTTCAGTGCCTTGGGTTTTATGCGGGATTATTGTGTTAAATATTTTATAGAAGGTGAGGAGCGAGAGTTGGATTCATGTATTTCTGCTTGGATGTTGGCAGCTCTGGCATCAACAACTAAATCAAATGAGGAGGTGAGTGATGTTTCGTGATGGAAGAATATTTTATTCTACTATATTTACATCTAACGCAGACTTAACCTTGAAGAGAAATTTATCTATTTTATTTGAGAATAGTTATGAAGATTATGAGAAATGTAAAAAATCTGCATTAGGTAAAGGTGGTTGTTTTGAAGATGGTTGTCATTTTAAATTTTTGTGTGAACAACAGTATTCATCTGACAATTTGTTCCTTGAACAGTCTTTAGAAAGAGGTGACTCTTTGTTTTCATACAATGTTTTTATATTTAAATTAAGTTTGCTAGACTCCGAAGGCCGCGGTGCATATATGATTGCAGCACCTTTGAAGAGACTTGCGTCTAAGATATTTAGTCATGTAAGGTCAAAAAGAAGAGTTTTTGAAATAAATTACATGCGTTCTTCTGTGGATAGAATGGTTAATTCAATTGGGAAAATGAAGAGATACGATCCTGGTTTTAGTGTGCCTGCTGTTGATTTTTATGTGTATGGAGATGGGGGCAGTGACGATATTAAGATTTGTGGATCAGATCCGATGAAGAGTAAGGTGTATAAATCCATCAAACAGATGACAAGAGAGAAGTCCAATAAGATTCGAATTGCACCATGCGCAGCCACATTAGAGTATGATGACGGCAAATCCGGACCGGAATATTTTGATATTTATTTTAAAGGTGTGTTATATTTTAAATGGTCTAAATCATTAGACCATTTAAAATCGTTAGGCTTGGTCTTGTCAATGTTGTCAGAACTTAATATTTTAGAGCACAGCTCGGTTCCGCCATCGTGGCTTTCTGATAAGAAAGCAAAGACGTATTTAAGTACGGATTAGGGAGATGTAGTGAACAATCCAATGTTCATGCCTTCTGAGTTGAAGAACAACAAGAAATTATGTCTTGAGGTATTTGACAATTATTTATTCCATTATTCTTCTATTTTGTTTATTGGAGCTGGGTTTGGTTTTGGCTTCGGCATGCCGTCATGGGTAATACTGATTAAACGCCTTCTTGAGGTAAATGGTCTACCTGATGATCTATCTGAATCACCAACGACCGCAGAGTTGCTTGATGCTGCACAGAGATGTTTGGATAAGGTTAAAGAATCTAGTGAAGACTGGAATGATAGATTCATGCAGGAGGTTTATGATGCACTTTATCTTGAAACCAAAGATCCATTTAGTTGGGAAGGTCAGTGCGCTTCTGAGTTAGCAAGAAGCATAGTTTGCTGCCTTAATAGTGATGTTTTTATAAAAAAAATATTTACCTTAAACTACGATGATAATTTAGAGAGATATATAAAATGGAATGGTATATCCGTTTCTTCGGTGATTGGAGCGGATACTACTGAATTAAGGGCAGAGATATCAGTATATCATCCGCACGGTTTCTTGCCGCGTGAGATTGATGTGCAACGTAGTGAAGATATAATTCTAACGAGAGATTCTTTCATTAAGGAACAGATAGCAGGGGTTTTAGGGCCATGGCCACAGAATGTGCTAGATACCTTTATACGTAATATTCCTGTGTTTATAGGTTCCAGAGCGAGTGATCCAATGCTTGATCTGTATTTTACTTCTTTATCTGAAAATCATAAAATGTATAATCGGAATATTGATCGAATGGTCTTAGGTTTTGTGTTGGATAAGAGCCCTAATGATATTTTTGAATCTGAGTATGATGATGAAAGCAAGTTGTTATATATTAATTTTGAAAATTTTGATCAGATACCAGAAATGTTAATTAAATTTTGTAGGAAGAAATCTGAAATGTTAGCTGGTAAATCTTCTAAGTTAATGGGCTAAAGTTGAGAATTCCTTTAATTGGTTATAAGGATATTGCATCAATTTCAGGATGTTATTAGCAGATTAATACTCTCAAACGGTTTTCGGTCGAATTCAACCACATAAAAATGATTGAAGGTGCAATTGCTAATTATTATTGGATTTATGATCACTTAAGAAGCGGTCATGGTCCTTTTTGAATTTGAGAGTTTTTGAGAGTTTTTCCTATATTTCCGAAAATTTTTGAGAATAACGAAAAACTGAGAGTAATTTACGCCGAAAATACAAAAAATATATCTTTGTAAGGCATTTATTTAATTGGTGTTATGGCTAACGGGGCACAAAAAAGAAAACCGGTAGCGATCTACCGGTTTTCAAATGGGGTCCCAGATGGGGTTCGAACCCACGACCTTCTGAACCACAATCAGACGCTCTAACCAACTGAGCTACTAGGACCACAGGGATCGGGAGAGTAGTTTTCCACGCATCTTGGTCAAGCGTGCTTATTCTGGCCAATCGCCGTCGAACACATGAGTTGCAGCGCCGGACATCTGCACTGAAGCCTCATCATCAGGCCAGGAGATGTGCAAATTGCCGCCATTGAGGCGAATGATGGCTTCACGACTGGAGATTTGGCCGCTACGCATTGCTGCTACGGCTGTAGCACAAGCACCCGTACCGCAGGCTTGGGTTTCACCACTGCCACGTTCCCAGGTGCGTTGTCTGATGACCGGAATTCCGTCTTGAGACAGGATCTTGCAGAACTCGATGTTGCTGCGATTAGGGAAAATGGACGCATGTTCGAGAGTTGGACCGATAGATTCGAGGTCGAGGCCCTCGACATCGGGTAAGAAACAAACCGCATGCGGATTGCCCATACCAACAGCATAGAGCTCCCAGGTAGTCCTAGCGCTTTCTAGTGACGCCTGGATAATAGATTCTGCATCATCCGTGTTGATTGGGATCTCCGCAGCTTTGAGGCGCGGTACGCCCATTTGAACTGTGGCACCTATGCACTGATCGTCTTTTAGTTGTAGGCTAATATCTAGAATCCCAGCACCGGTTTCAAAGCGCATCTGTGGAGTCGCGACATGACCGTGATCGTAAGCCAATTTGGCTGCACAACGGATACCGTTGCCGCACATTTCTGATTCGCTGCCGTCGGCGTTGTACATGATCATTCGTGCTTGTGCTTCATCACCCTGAGGAGGAGCGACAATAATCAGGCCATCGCTACCTACGCCGGTATGTCGATCACTCATCGCGGTGGCGAGTTCCTGCGGATCTGCAGGCATGCCATCGCGCCAAGCGTCGATGTAGACATAATCATTTCCAATTCCATGCATTTTACTGAAGCGCATGAACGAAATCTATGAGACGAATGGCTTTGTGCTAGTTGATTGATCGCGTTGCACGGTTGCGGTAGGGCTTGGGCCTCAAGAATCCTGCATCTATGGCATCGTTAAAACGTCGTCTGCGTGTGGTCTTGCTGTTGGTCTTAATGGTCTTACCCATAACGATTGCTGTTGTACTCTTTTGGTTTGTCTCATCTGATACCTGGGCGAAACGGGTGAGTACTTCGTTGAGTCAGCGCTTACAGATGCAAGTGTCATTGGACGACATTGCCTTGGCGTCGACGACGAGCCATCGTTTGAGTAATCTGCGAATTAATTCAAAAGAGCATCACGAGCATTTCCAAATTGATGAGGTGTATACTGATCGAATAGTTGAAGGTGAGCAGGCATTGATGCAGATATCTGCTGATCAATGGCGCTGGTTTTTGCGTGAAGATTCGGATATCTGTCTGCTTAAGCTGATTAAACAGGCGCTACCTTATTTAAGTCATATAGATATTGATTTGAAGAATGGCCGTATTGGTTCTTTAGAAGCAGCGCTTCAGTTTAAACGTGTAGAGCAAAAACTGTATCTGAATCTCAAAGGTGCCTTAGATGTGCAAGGCAGCCTTGATCTGGTCAAGACTCTTCACGCTACGCAGTTATATGATCAATTGCCGGCCTTTGTATTTAAAGATACGTTTCAAATTAACGATCTGTCTTTGGAATTTGATATTAATAAATTACAGACGCAGTGGCGAGCAGATCTGCAGTGGGAGCATGGCAGGACGATGCTCGTTTATATGGATGATTTTTGTCAAGTGATTGAGTTTTCAGACACGCGTTTGCCATTATTTGTGGTTCAAAACAAACAATTACATTTTTTTGGAAATGCATTTGAATCGCTGCGTCTTGGATTTGATCAGGGAACGGATTTTTTGAAACTACAACTGGGCGATGGTGATGCTGCCTGGTTTATGCATGTGCATGCTGCTGGAGATAAAATGATCTGCCGCATGGAATCGGGCAAATTGATAGATGTCAGACAAATGTTTCAGCACCACATTCCTCAATGGTTGCTTGGTGAAATGCCTAATTTTGGAAATATCGGAGGTAGTTCTTGGGATTGGAACGAAAATAAATCGCTAAACGGCCGACTCCAGTTTGTCGGGAAAGATTTTCAGTTGCGAGGCGACTGGGCACTCAGCCCGGAATTACAGTTGGATAATGTTTTGCTCGCCCATCCAAAATTGAATGCTCTTGCTTCAATTGATTTCTCAAAGGGTTTGATTCATTGTCGCAGTTTGCAAATAACCAAATCAGCACATGCGTTTTTGCAGCTATGGAATATTTTATCAGCTACAGGTTGCTACATTGATGTTAAAAGCTTGGATCCAAGTGTGCGGGTTCACGACAAGCAAGAAAAGTCTCTGGCTCAGTATCGAGAGGGTCAGTGGTCTATTGAACAGTTAACAGCAGAGCAGTGCAATAAGTGGCTTGGTTTTGATATGTGCAAATCAGGTCATTTAGTAAACGTCAAGTTAAAGGATGATGCGCAGTTTCGTATGATAACGGGCACTGCACATGATATGACATCACTGTGGCCGATTGCCGATTGGGACTGTTCAGGTGCAGCTATGCGGTATGAGCAAAATGGCGAAAAGCGGACTTGGATATTGGAGCAATCAAACGCGATGTGGCAATATGACGTATTAGCTAATGGAAGCGCAGGTATTTGGAAATTATCTGTTCCCTTATTCGGCCAAGACTGGTATATTGAACTCAACGATGGTCAGATGGCCATGGAGAAGCGTTAATGCAAGAAATGACATCAGAAGCTGAGCTGAAAGCGTTTGTCAATCAAGACCAAGCAGTCTGGTTGTTTAAGCACAGTGAAGCGTGTGGTACGAGTTATTACGCGATGAATGAATATCAAAGTTATCTTGCTGATAATCCTGATGACGTTGCTGGTGTAATCATTATTCAGAGCCATCGGGACTTGTCTAATTTAGCGGCTGATTTACTGGATGTTATTCATAAAAGCCCACAACTATTTCTTGTCCAAGGTGGCAAGGTACTTTGGCATACATCGCACATGGGCATCACCGCTACGGCGATGCAAAAGGCCAAGCAAGACGCGTAGATTTTCGTGGCTGTGCATTTCGTCTATTTCCATGGTTTTGCATCAGGGCCTGAGTCACAAAAAGGTCAAATATTAAAAGAACATGTTCAGGAACGTGCGGATTCGTTCATTTGTCCTGATTTAAATGGCGGTGATTTTTTGCATTTGACGATGGATGCTTGGCTGCAACGAGCACGCGATTCGTTTGCGCATATCCCGGAAGATGAACATCTGATTTTAAGCGGCTCAAGCCTCGGTGCCTATACGGCGGCACTGTTGAGTACAGAAATGCCGCAGCGATCTCATTTACATTTATATTTAATCGCTCCAGCATTTGGTTTTGTTCATGCGTGGCCAAGCATACTCGGTGGTGAAGAGGTGCTTGAACAATGGCGCCAATCTGGGCAGATTCCTTTCTTCCACCATCAGTTTGATCGTGAGGAGCAGTTAGGTTATGCTTTCTACGAAAGTTGCAGAACCTTGCCCGGGATACCATCTCGTACGAAACATAATGGCATTATTATTCACGGGCGTCATGACGAAGTGGTGCCATTGGCCCAGGTCGAGATGTATGCTCAAGAAAATGAGCACCTTCAATTAATGATTTGTGAAGATGACCATGCTTTATTGAGTGGTGATAGTCAGCAGGCCTTGTGCGACCAGGCATCAATCCTTTTGGATGCGTGTCGTTAATTTGGTAATGTGATCTAGGATTTTATCTAAATAGCTGCGACTAGTTTTTCGTTCCTGCGGAATGCACACCATATTGACTGCCGCAGTGCCACGTGGTTGCCAGGCGGTTGGAAAATGCTCGTCCTTATATCCGGTAAAGGCGATGACTAAGGGAATTTCTAGAGCTGCAGCAAGGTGATGACCAACGCTATCATAACTAAAGGCAAGTTGGCACGATTGGGCGCAGGCGGCCCATGCAGCGATGGATCCGTAAAAACGCACAATTGATTGATCTTCTAAATCGTCACTGCTTAAATCTTTTATTAATTTACCATGATCCGTATCGCTTTCACTAATGTCAAAAGCATTCATGCCAACGCCACGCATGATGGCATCACTATTATTTAATTCTTCTTCGCCAAAACCACGGTCAATTAAAATTGACCAGCCGCGATCTATCATGCAGCGTAGGATATCAATTTCCCATTCTCTGCTGACGGCCTTATCGGCGTTGCCGCCATAATCTAATTTAACCGCGATAAATGGTCTATCTTGAATAATTTGCTTAATGTGGTCTGCCGTTTCTTGCGTCTGTTCATCAAAGGCGAGTTTGGGGTAGCATTCTTGTTCATCTTCGATGTCTAATTGTTCGCATGCCCATTGATCAAGCAAGACACTGAGACTTTCAGTTTTATCATTAATTTGTAAATTTTCCCAAATCAGATATTTTTCATCACTGATGACTGGCAACATGCCTAATTGATCGAGGCGTGAGTCCGGGGCAATGACTAAATCAGGATTAAGTGTATTGAGGCAGTCACATAAATCGATCCAAGAATGCAGGCGGGTGGTTAATGATCCACGGCGAGCATAGCTTAAACTTTGAATACGCACGTTGCGCATCGCGCCAAAAAGGCCATTGAGTTTTTTATCGCCAATAATGACAATTTTTGCTTCTGGGTATTTTTGCTGTAAGCGTTGGACTAAAACATTGGTGAGCAAAATATCAGCACCAATGGTGACGCGACTGAGTACCACAATGCGTTGGCAGTTCTCTTGTAATTTAAATGATTTATTTTTGCGAATATTTTTATGTCGATTAAGAAGAGCTTCTTCTGAATAAAGGCGGTAACGGCGTAGTGCTTTTTTTAATTTATGATCTTGTTCAGCGCTGGTCCACACAATGCGGCCAAATATTCGCGCATAGGCATTACGGCCACGCATGGTGAAGCTGTCATTCCATGGTTCAATTAAATCCCCGAAGAGGCAGCGAATGGCAGATTGCTGTTCACTGTTGTTGCCGCTGTTGCATGCGTTGGCGATATAATCGCAAGCATGGTTTATTAATGAGGGGAGTGTTTCTACACTCGGTTCATGCTGCGTAATAGTGACTTCATCATACCACTGAAGAATGACACCTTTTGCATGTTCAAGTGAGTTAATCATAAGCCTCGTTTGAAAAAGGACTGCGCTTGATAAGTAATTCGGCTAAGAGTTCATGGGGACCCAACGCCTGTGCTATATCATAGGTGCACTCAGGATGTTTTGCCAGTGCTTCTTTGACCAAATTTGGTATATCTTCGGTAATATGTCGTCCATTACTAAGAAAATAGCACAACACATGAATATGCTGAACATCTTGTTTAATTAAACTATCGACTCCTTCGGTGATATCTGGTTCAGCAATTTCCATATGTGCGGCGACACAAGGAACATCTGGGTGACGTTCAATTACTAAATCACGCATAGCGAGTAATTGATCATTACTTTGTTGGCGTCGACTGCCGTGGTCTATGAGGAGAAAGCCTTTGCGCATGCTTAGCTTCTAAGCAGGTATGTGGCGCTGGCTAGGCTTAATCGACAAATTGTGATGTTGACAGTCTCGAGTTCTCTTGCTCAATGTGTGCATGCATTGTTACTTAGACTTTAATGCGAGTAGTCCCTTACGGGTTGAAGCCCAAGCTGCTTGGATGGCATGCCAGGAACAGCATTTTGGTAACCCTAACTCTACGCATTACTACGGACAGCAAAGTCGCGCACTGTTTGATGATGCGCGTAATAAAATTGGTGACCTCTTGGGTTGCAAGGGCCATGAGTTGGTTTTATGTGGTAGTGGAACTGAGGCCAACGCACTTGCTATTTATGCAGCACGACAATTGGGCGCCACTGGTCGTATCTTATGCACGGCAATAGATCATTCTTCCGTTATTCGCAATGCACAGATGCACGCGCAAACTGAATTAATTGATGTTGATGCAAATGGATTAATTAATAAAGAGGACCTATTAGAAAAACTTAAGTCACCATGTGATTTAGTGGCTTTTCAATTTGCAAATAATGAAATTGGAACGATTCAAGCAGTAGAGGAGTTGGTTGCAAGTATTCATGAACGTTCACCAGGAACACGCATTTTGTTGGATGCATGTCAGGGTGCTGGTAAACATCCATTGAATTTCCGTCAATTGGATGTTGATTTTGCGACAGTGGCTGGTCACAAATTTGGCGCACCGAAAGGTTGCGGTTTGCTTTATACAAAATTAGGCACGAAGGTCGAAGCCTTAATACATGGTGGTCGGCAACAGCAGGACCGCAGGTCTGGTACTGAAGATGTAGCAGCTATCGCAGCAATGCACGCTGCTTTGTCAGCTTCTTATCAAGAATATGAACAGGAAGCGCCAAGGCAGCAGTCATTAATTGATGAAACATGGCAGACAATAAAAACAGCGCTACCTGATGCGGTATGGATTGCACAAGCGGCACCACGATTAAGCAACACAATCAGTTTAGCGCATCCAGGTGTCAAAAATTCAGCGTTAATTCCTCGATTGGATTTAGCGGGATATTGCGTAAGCCCAGGATCTGCATGTATGGCTGCGCGTGGTGAGCCAAGTCACGTAGTCGCTGCCTTGGGAATTGAGGGTGCATTAGCGCACAGTGTTATTCGGGTGAGCATTGGTGCTACAACCAGGGCAGAACAAATGCAGGGATTCTCGCAAGCTTACATCAAAGAAGTGCGGGATTTATTATAATTTATTTCCACGGATAAATTGCGTTATCGACTTGGATACCCAAGGTGTGCAGGCTAACTCGCTTAGCCTCAATCAGTGTTTGTGGTAGATTTATTTGGACAAGCCGTGGATACATGAATGCTTGTTTGCCATTAGAACACATAATAAATTTTCCAATAGGCAAATGCCAGCGCATTGATCTATTGAGGGGGATGAACTCTTTTACACCCTTACCTTTTATATTTTTGTAGATTAATAGGGTGTTGTTGATGCCAGTTGGACCAATGCTAGATATGCTGTTGTCAGTATTGAGGCGAATAAATTTAGGGTCATTAAATGGACCTGGTATGAGTCCTTTGTTAATCATGAATCCATTGAACTTATTAAATATAAAACAGTGCTGAGTGCCAACGCTTAGGATTAGATAATGTGATTCGATGCCGAGTGACAGACTGGGGTGATATCCTGTTTTATTAATTCTATGTTGCCAGAACATGCGATCATGACGGTCATGGCAGGTGACTATGATGTCGCCGTTTTCTTGTAATTGCGCAGCAAATTTATTTGAATCAGTCAAATGTTCTTTGAACTCAATCGTTTGAGAACCAACGAATGGCATGTTGTCAATAGGGTTGCCGATTTGATAATTATTGGGGATTTCTAATGGCTTTGGGTGAGTAATCATCGTCGCTAAACCATGAACACTTAATTTATGGTTATAATTATTATAATTTATTTGTTTCCAACCAGGTTTTTTCATCAAGTCTTTATGTGGGCGATTAAGTGTTTTGCCCCTTAAATAGTCATGTTTGCCCATAGGTAGTTCGAATCCGGGATTCCCTGCGATAACAGACCGCACGAGCCGAATCATGTCCTTGGGATAGTCGCCGCCTTGGTGAATCCGGTGATGCAGCAGTAATTGCTCTTCAGCGGTGTAATCGAGTGCAAGCAATTCAGCTAAATTGGTTTTAATGAATGTGCTGTCCGCTTTAAGCCATTGATCCTTATAGTTGTTTTTGTTCTTACATTGTTGCCAAGCGGCATCGAATGATTGCTCTAGGCATAAATGTAGGGTTGGATTTGTGAGAGTGTTATGCGGACTGACTCTATAAAATTCACTTTCTCCATTTGTGAGGTAAATGTATTTACCATTGTGGCTAATAGACCATTTATCTGAAACACTCAATTGGTGTCGAATGGTGAATGTTTTTTCGGGACTCGCGTGAACAAGGCTGTTTTCACATAGCCACAAGCTTTTGATGCCATCATCAATTGGTGCGCAGAGCGGAGCAGAGGGTAGCTTAATCGAGTCGATAGTTTTTGATCGTAGATTGTAGCCAAACACCTGTGTGCCAATTTTAAACCAGGCTCGATGCCTGTTAATGCTAATGCTTTGTGCTTGTGGTATATTTGCGAGTGATTCGATGTAGCCATTTTTATCGATGATTGAAAATCCACGTTCATCTTTGATGAGTATATGCTCAGGTCCGGTTTGAATTTCAACGTACTTGCCTAAGGCGCGTTGCCATAAAACGGTATGCCACGGATCACAGGCGTGAATAAAATTATGATGGATGATCCATTCGATGTCTTGGCCGCGTTGTGGATCGACTAGCGGTGCGGATTCGGGTTCAACTAAACCTGGTTTGTAAATTTTGAAATTATTTCCAACGAGTTCTTTGGCGACCTCGACACGTTTATCTGATAAGTTGAGTAAGCTAGCCAACTGAAGGAAAAAGAACATTTCGCCATGATCAAAAAAATAATCGGCGTATTCCTGTAATTGTTTCTTTGCGCTCGGTGCCGGAAGAAAATGGATCAGGCCGCGTGGTTCTGTGTGTATGTCTAAGAACTCTCGGCAGCGTTCATCTAAGACTTGTAGGGCCAGTGCTTTTTTGTCTGCATCAAGGCGTTCGATTAATTCTTTGATATCGTGTTGGCGATAGCGAATGATGCTTTGATCAAGCTTGTCGAGTCGACCAATGTTTTGAGTGAAGTGCTCGATGGGCGTATTTTTTAAAGCGCGTAGCTTGCCTTGACTGACGCCGAGCAGGATCTGATTGAGATTTTGTTGAGCCTCATTCATGCCGGTGCTGAGCGGTTCTTGGCAGCTCAAAGTAGCACAGCACAACAGGATGAGGAGCGTACGCATCAACATAGTATCATCAAAGCATTGAATATGCCAAGTTATGAGTCTTACAGTGCTTAAGCGTGATCTTCTGGTGCGCATCTAGGTTCAGCGCTGTATACCATCTATGCAAAGTCGCTGGCTTGAGCACCGCAGGCGTTTCATAGGCTCCCGCTTATGAGTGCATTGGAACAGCTTGAGGAACATAAGCAAAAACCCCAGCATCTAGGGAAACTCATTGGTTGTGATGCGGTTGGGGATGTCGGTTCCATCGTAGTTGGCGATGCTTTGCGTTTTTTCATCAACGTCAAAGAGGAAGTGATAAGCGAGGCGCGCTTTCAGGTATTTGGTGCAGCAGAAATGATTGCCGCGGCATCGGTCTTGTGCGAAATGTTGCCAGGCAAAACGGTTCAAGAGGCCCGTCGTCTGCGTCCTCAGCATATCTGTGATCATCTTGGTGGTTTAGATCGTTATCAATTGCCACCGCAAGTTTGGGCTCTTGATGCGATGAATGTCGCATTGGATATGTATCAGGGTTTCGAAACTCCATTGGATGATGATTTAGAATCCTTGGTGTGTCGCTGTCATGGTGTCAGTGAACGCCAGATCAGAGATGCTATCGAAGAAGATCAATGTGATGACATCGATAAAATAGGCGGGATGACCTTTGCTGGTACTGGTTGTGGTACCTGTAAGGCAGATATTCAAAAAATTCTCGATGATGTATTAAAGCCAGAATCGCCGACGCCGACTGCGGATGCCTCATCAGGGTTGCAAGGTCGTATCCCGTTAATGCGAAAAATTAATACTATCGTAAGTGGCGAGTTT
Organism: Planctomycetota bacterium; assembly: GCA_028280785.1. Classification (GTDB taxonomy): domain Bacteria; phylum Planctomycetota; class UBA11346; order UBA11346; family UBA11346; genus JANQLF01. The sequence goes on along the minus strand of JANQLF010000009.1, from coordinate 660 downwards.
GCAGATTTATCAATTGAGCTCTGGGATTTTGCTGGTGATCAGGTGATTATTAAAATCCACACTGAACTTTCGCCTGAAGAACGTGAGCAGGCTCGTGATCGCATCCAGCGACGCATTCAGGACGAAGTACAGCCACAATTACAGGTTGTCTTAGCGTCTTAGCTTGGCTTGGTTTACGCTGTGTGTGCCTAGACAGGCGAAGGCTCTGCTTAGTATACCCGACCCACAAAAATGCTGAAGAAAGAGGATGAGCAATGCTAGAGGAATATCGCAAATATCTCGCAGAACGTGAAGCTTTGGGTGTGCCGGCGCTGCCGTTAACACCGGAGCAGACAGCCGACTTGTGTGCTTTGCTTGAGAATCCTCCAGCTGGTGAAGAAGACTTCCTCAAGGACTTATTAAGCGAGCGTATTGCACCGGGCGTGGACCCTTCTGCAGAGGTTAAGGCGAACTGGTTGGGCGAAGTGGCTCACGGTGATAAACAATCGCCATTAGTGTCGCGTGAAAATGCAATTGAATTACTCGGCACCATGATGGGCGGCTATAACGTGCCGTACATCGTACGCGAGCTTGAAGGGGATTTGGCGCAGTTAGCTGCCGATACTTTAAAAGATATAATTATGGTTTTTGATAACTTTGAAGTTGTCAAAAAATTAGCTG
>JANQLF010000316.1 GCA_028280785.1 Planctomycetota bacterium | reverse complement strand
GATGTCAGGATGTTCCACGCCAACCCCTTTACAGAATAGCTTCATACCTCCGCCTGTACCGGTAGACTCAATTTTTGGCGTTTTGAAGTCAGTGGTTCTGCCAAATCGTTCTGCGACCACTGTAGAGAATGGATATACCGTCGATGAACCAACGATATTAATTTGGTCACGCGCAGCCATGGCTTGACCTGTGAGTAATGCACTCATCACAGCAACAAATAACTTAATTTTCATGTTATCTCCAAAAATCAGATACGGAAGGTACGATAACTGCCAATCAGCCATACTGAGCACCTGCATCATTAAAAATATGCTCAATAAGTAAGCAAGTTATCGGGTCTTGTCTCGTGATGGGAGAATATTAGGCGACTGTGACAGATTTATGACACATATGAAACTTGGTGAAAATTCTGCAAGATTACGCTGACTGATAAGACTCAGTCGAAACCACCCGCATCGCCGGAAAATAGACGGTAAAACTGGAACCCGAACCCACTGCACTGTCAATTTGCAGGTACCCGCCATGGCGCTGCACAATATGTTTGACAATGGCCAAACCTAAACCACTGCCACCCGCATCCCGGGAGCGCCCGGCATCAACTCGATAAAAGCGTTCAGTCAGCCGCGGCAAATGCTCAGCGTCAATACCGGGCCCATTGTCCTGAACCTGAAAAACCGCCGCACCTGACTTGGCTTTACGCCACATCACACGAACCTCGGTACCGGCCTGAGTGTGGCGCAAAGCATTATATATAAGGTTCGCCATCATACTGAACAGCTCTTTTTCACTGCCAAGCAAACCCAAATCTTCATCACTTTCAACAATCAGCGTCTGGCCGTTGCCAGATGCCGTTTGCTCGGCTTCATTGTAGAGAACGGATAGCAGGCGCGACACAGGGACTTCTGTCTCCATAACAACAAGTTCATTACTTTCTAAACGAGACAACTCCAGCAGATCTTCAACAATATGTTGCATGCGATCGGATTGCGCTCGAATTGATTTCAATACTTTTTGATACTCATCGCTGATTTGCGAATCATCAAGCATAGGTTCTAAATAACCCGAAATTACTGTTAATGGCGTACGTAACTCGTGCGACACGTTTGCAACAAAATTTCTACGCATCGCTTGCACACGCATAAAGGTGCTGATATCTCTTGCTGAAATTAATTTGTCGTTATTGCCAAACGGTATAATGCGAATACTGAGTTCTACATCTTCCATCACTGGCGACATCATGGTCAGCGCATCTTGATAGTTGTCTTCTATTAAGTATTGCTTGAATTCAGGATCGCGAATCAAATTGTCGACGCGTTGCCCGACATCAGCAGGATGCTGCACACCCAATAAATAGGCTGCTGTTTGATTAGACCACTCTATTTGACAATCAGCATTAACAACAATAGTCGCATCGGGCAACGCCAAGGTTATTTGCTCAAAGCGCTGCAACAGTTTGCGCATACGCGATTTACGTCTGTTATTGCGGCGTTGAATGGTATAGATATAGCGGACTACTGGATCCCAGGCACCGGTTAAATCCGGCGTTCGTTTTGGGTTGGCACCTCTTCGCAACCAATCAAGCAGTTTTTTTAATTGCAAGAATTGCCAAAGCAAATACAACAATGCGGTTAATAAAAACCACAACAACCAATCCCCGAAGACTAGACCGACAATTGAACCGAGAATGACTATGGTGAAAAAACGTCGTCTCTCACCTGCCCATGGCTGCAGCATATAGCGCGACTCACTGTTTGAAAGAAAAGCGGTATCCTGATCCGCGAACAGTTTGAATCATCTTATCAAAACTGAATGGTTTCAATAGTTTGCGCAATCTTAATACATGTACATCGACCGTGCGGTCCTCTACATAGGCATCACGCCCCCACACAAAATCTAACAACTGGGCACGACTGTAGACGCGATCCTGGTGCGTCATAAAAAAATTCAACAACTTATATTCAGTGGGGCTCATTTGGATCTCTTGCTGCCCTGCCATAACGCGATGTGCGGCGCTGTCCAGTTGCAGCTCGCCTACTTGTAAGACTTCTTCATGTTCTTGTTTTTGGCGACGCAAGATCGCACGGATACGAGCCACCATCTCCTTAGGCGAGAACGGTTTAGTAATATAATCATCAGCACCGGTATCCAAGCCGTGGATTTTGTCGTCCTCTTCAGTTCGCGCGGTTAGCATAATCACCGGAATGTTTTGCGTTAATTCATCGCGCTTTAACTGCCTCAATAATTCGATACCACTCACATCCGGCAACATCCAGTCCATTAGAATCACATCCGGCAAATGCTCACCGATGCGTACATGCGCTTGTTTGCCATCTGATGCCTCTACCAAATCAAAGCCAGCTCTACGTAAGGCAAAACCCACCATTTCGCGAATGGCGGCTTCATCTTCAACGATTAATACGTTTTTTGCACTCATATTTTTATAACCTGGTCTACACGAGTTTACCGTAGACTTTGGATAGTCGCGATTCTATGTCGATAGTA
>JANQLF010000300.1 GCA_028280785.1 Planctomycetota bacterium | reverse complement strand
ATTGACTTTCCAATTATGATGACTGGTGTTTTGGGTTTCGGCATCATGCAATGTGTCGGCAGCTTCTTGATAAACCTTTTTTAACTCAGCAATCTGCTGTTCAGATTGCTTTACTACATTTTTATCATTCTCTTTACTTGCATTTATGAGTTGATCCTGATTTTCAATCAAAGCCTCGACATCTTTAATGTGTTTAGTGATGTCTTGTTGGATCTCTTTAAGCTGTGAATTATCTGTAATCTGATGTTCAACACGCGAGCGTAGCGTGGCTAGTTTTTCATTTCGTTCTAATAAAAGCATCGCTTCAATCATCGCTTCAATGATATCGTCCGAAATCAACGGGCGTAATCGTTCGCTATCGAGACCGTATTGGCTTATTTCTTCAGAAAATTTATCTAAGACTTTTTCGGTAGCCGGTGGAACGAGGTCATTTTTAATACTTGACTCGATTTCAGCAGCAAGTGCTTCATGCATGGGCTGTAGTGCGTGATTGATTATTGGTGTAGAGCGATCACGGGCTTTATGTTTTTGTATAAAAGCATTAATTGCTTTTTGTAAGAGACCACCACCTTGGTCTTTGAGTGAGCGTTCCATCTCATTGACTAATTGCGGGGCGAGGTCTTGTCTGATGTATCGACGTATTTGTGCGATGATAGCATCAACCAGTAAGTCTTCAGCATGCGCTGCTAATTCATCAACCAATTCTAGGCGTAATGCATCCAAACTTTCTTCATCAAATTCGTCCTGGTTTTTAAATAGAGATTCAAGGTCTTGTTCCATTGCCTGTTGTAGGGCCTTGAGTGTTTCGCTATCTAGGTCGTCGCTTAAAATTGAACTCAACTCGTCGAGCACTGACTGTTGCGCTGATTCTTCAATAAACGTTTTTTGCGCCTGTTCCTCTGCTTCGACTAATGCCTGTTCTTGTTGCTGGAGTCGTGCAATGGCATCTGCCTCTTGGATTTTGATATCTTCAGCCTGCTTCCACAGAGCGAGGCTAATCAGGAATATGAGCGCAGCATGCAGGCCTAGTGAACCGAATATGGGCCCCTGATATCGACTTGGCGGTGCTTCTTTAAGCGAATAGGTCATCTGCTGAACCAACGGGAGATAGGGGTGCTGTGACAGTATAAGCTAGACAATTCGAATGAAATAGCTCACAAACCTGACAAAAACTATACATAAGTTATATATTTATAGACGTTTAGATTCGCCTCATCCACCCTTATTGGGATGTCATCTGAGACAATCTGACGCATAGGCTAGTAGCCCTAAGCCCTTGCAAGTACTTGGCATCGGTTTCAGTCGGTCTAGGCTTGCACTATGGCTCGTGAACGACGCTTTGGCTCTGTCTCAATGGAACTACCTGATGCCATCGGTGGTTATGTCTTAGAAGACGCAGAAGCATTGGGTCGCGGTGCCATGGGTATGGTGCTCAAAGCTAAGCACGAAAATCAAAGTAAAATTGCCGCCATTAAAATCCGTCCGATTACCGCAAATGATAATCCAGGAATGATTGAGCGCATTGAACGTGATGCGCAGGCATTAACTAAATTACATCATCAAAATGTATTACAGTGTTTTGATGCTGGTAAAGAAGGCGATTATTTATTTTTGGCGCTTGAATTTATTGAGGGTGATACCTTAGCTGAATTAATTGAGCGTGAAGGTGGCAAGCTCGAGGAAAAACGAGCATTAGAAATTCTATATGATTGCGCCATGGGTTTAGTTGCAGTTGAATCAGCCGAATTTGTGCATCGCGATATAAAACCACGAAGTATTTTTATAGCCGATACGGGTGAGGCAAAATTATCCGATATCAGCCTCGGTATTCGCTTTGAAGATGCAGAAGCGGCGCACAAGCCAGGTTCTATTGGTGGTGCAGCTGCATTCATAAGTCCTGAACAAGCGCAAGGCGGCATACGTTTAGATATTCGCTCAGATATATATACGCTCGGCGCTGCTGCTTATAGTATGTTGAGCGGTACTGCACCATTTAGTAATGATAATTCTGAAGAGCTTTCAGATATGATTGTTAATACTGAACCTACTGCTTTAGAATCTCTTAATTCTGGCGTATCTGATAAAGTTTTAAATATCATTAAAAAAGCAATGCATAAGAACCCTGATAAACGTTATCAGCATGCAGAAGAGTTCGCCATTGCTATTGAAGAAGCTATGTATGGCCAGTCGCGTCCAGTTACCAAGAAATTGACCAAGCCAAAGGGCAATATAAAGACGCGTGAAGATGATGTGCCAGAACCAAGTTTACCTAAGCCATTATTGGTTTTCGGTATTCTCGCCATATTGTTGGCAATAATATATTTAATTGTGAATAATTAGTTTTCGGATCCGTTATCGGGCGGATCAATTTTGCATCCTGGTAATTTTAAAATTTCTGCCACAAACATTAACAAGCCTAAAATTGCAATGAGTATTGGCGCTTCAATGTTGAACTCTATTACATTGGTGGAGCGAAGGATCGAAAAGATTGAAGAACAAATCAAAAAAGGCCCAAGTACGAAGCTGATTTTGTTGACGCCCTCGACAATAAGGATGAGAATTCCTGCAGCAGCTAAGCTGCCTGTCCAAACCCAATCGACGCCAGGCAAAATTGCTAGTTCGTTTAGTAACCAGCACAAACCAATTACAATGACGACTACTGGTGCAACGAATCGTTTATTTTGATTTGCCATATTTGGACTCCATTAGGCATTATTGTATCTAACAGGTGAAATGGTCAATCAAAATAGAAATAAAATGATTATTAAAAGGCGTCCCAGCCCCATGCCGGACCGTCTGGAGCACGAAGACAGCCATTATGCAGCCAGGGAAGATAATAGGCTCGTTGAGGATCAAGGATGAGGGGCAATTCCAATGAATGTATATGATTTACTGTTTGTGCAGCATGTAGGGACGCCAATGTCGCAATGGGACCAGATGGATTGTGTGGTGAAACGGCTATTGCTGAAGGTGCTCGTTTGATGACGTCGATGAGTGGTCCATAACCACCAACATGCTTCACGTCTGGCATAATAACATCTGCCCAATGATTATCGATTATTTCTGTAAATCCTTGAAAGCTATAAAACAATTCACCTAAGGCCATGCAATCACTGAGGTGTTTGCGTAAGTTTGAATAGTCGTCATTGATAGGACAAGGTGCTTCGATCCATGTGAGATCTAGGTCTCTCATTTCATCAATAATAGCTAAAAATGATTGTGGTGTGAAGCGTTCGTGGAAATCGACACGTAATTGTAAATCAGGGAATTGCTCTCTGATATATTTGAGGATCCGTAGTCCGTCTTGTGCCTGTTCTATTTGATCGCCATCTCTTGTTACTTTTTCAAATGGGGCGCATTTAATCGCATCAAAGCCTTGTTCAATGGCAGCGCTGATGCAGCGCTGATAATCATCCAGATCTCGTTTGCTTAAGGCACGATTGATGGTGGTATACGCTGGAACTGCTCGGTTCTCTTTATTTTGACTCAATAGTGTTGCGCATGATTGTTGCTCGCGATGGGCGATTAATGCATAAAGCGCTTGGTTTAATCCTGAGACAGCTGTCGCTTGAATAAAATTATCGACTTGGCTGAAAGTCTCTCGCTCAAGAAATTCGACATGAGATAATTCTAATTCTATTTTTTCAATGTGTTGCTCGAATAATGTGGTGGCTACCTCAATGCATTGCTCATCATTTTTGCTGTGCGACGCTTCACCCCAGCCTGTGTGTTTGCCGTCGCTAATACCGAACATAATCCAGTCACCTTTGAGTAAAAGTGCTGGATTATGTCCATCGGGGTCATCTAAACGTTTAATCTGTAGTGTGAGCGACAAGTCAATTCAATTAATATGATGATGTCAATGTTTGTGATCATGATCGTGCTTGTGATCATGTGATTTTTTAATCTTACGTGATGAGTCGTGGTAAAGACCACTTATATTGACGATCAAATTGTCTTGATTACTACCTTCAGCAATTGCGCCTGAAACGACAACAAAACTACCTGCTTTGATGCCATCTAAGCCATCTATTTTCGATTTAATAACTTTTCCATTATCATCGACTGCTTGTACAGTAATGATATTTGATTTAATTTTTGATTTGTCTTCGCAGCAATAATCCCATGGCTTTGCACAGTGATCATCATCAGAAATATCGCAAGCGGCTAAAATGGTATCATCAGCTAACATAAAAGCTGCATAATCAGTTACGAAAGGGTTGCCAGAACCACCAATTCGGCCTTGAAGCGTCACTTGTTCACCGGCTTTGATCTCTGATTTTTTCAATGCACTAATGGTTTGAACGTTTTCAGGTTTAGCGTTCAGCGACAGGTGCTTCAGTGCTGAAAATTCACTGCTTGGTGCAACGGGCTCTTTTTCGGGAGCTTTTTCGTCACCGCAGCTGATCATAAAAATGCAGCAGAAAATAAGCGAGAGGGGAATCATGTATTTCATAATAATACTCCTAGGTATTGTTTATAGTTGTAGTGATTGATTGTCATTAAGCCAGCCCTCTTAAGCTAGCGGTAAGATTAGGTGCAAGACAGCGCCATGCTGGTGCAAAGGTGCCAACAATTCCAAGTGACAAACCGGCAAGCAGCCCAAGTAATAAAATATGGGCGTCCCAGTCCAGCGTGAACACACCACTGGCGAATGAAATGCTCCAACCATGAATGAGAAATAGGCCTATGGTTAATGCTAGCATAGTACCCATTAAGACGGCCATCAGGCTTTCCTGTAATAAACTGATAAAAATAACGAGCCTCGAATAACCGATTGCTTGCAATGTGGCGAGTTCACGTTGTCGAGCAGCAAATGCAGCATACAGCGTATTAATGCCGCCGAGAACAGCACCGGCCGCAATCAATAATGCCGTTGCCCAAGCCATAAAGCTAATTGGTTGATAAAAACTAGATAATTGCTCATAATATTCGGATTCTTTTAGCGTGATTAGCTCTAAGTCTAAACGCGTTTTAGTAAAATACTCAACGTCGCTGAAACTCGCTTGATCTAAGCGTAAGACTACACAGCTTAATGATTCCCGTTGGGTGCCAGTCATGATATCTTGGCGGTCCATCCAGATTTCTGCTTCGAGCACGGTATTTGGCGCGACAAAAGTGCCACTGATACGATAGCGGTCTTGTTCAAATTCGATATATTTTCCAATGGTTAACGAATCTGGATCAATAGCGAGACGTTGATGAACACGTGCGCCAACAATTATTTCACCAGGACCAGGCCAGTGACCATTGGTTAATCGAACTTGTTGGTGTACTTGGAGAGCTCGCTCGGTAACTCCACGTAGTATTGCTTGAGCCTCAATGCCATTATTAATTTTAATTAATCCATTATAATAAATTTCACCTGAAACGGCATAGCTATCTAGGTCTTTGGCAATTCCTTGAATGCTTGCTTCAATGATGCCTTCGCTGCTCATCGCAACTTCACTGCGCTCGACACTTTCTTCACTGCCACTGCCTAAAATAATTATATTTCGTTCATCACCGCTGCTTTGCATGCTTTTGTCCATGCCACGACCAAAGGCTGAAGCAAAACAGACGAGAAGTACAACGAGAGCAGAGCCAATAATTAATTGCAGTAAACGGCTCGGTGATCGTAGACAATTGCGTGCGGCGTAGTCGAGGGGTAACATTTATGTCATCCTCAAATTGGTGACAATTGACTGTCGTGTTGATTGCCAGGCTGGTATTATCGCAGCAACGATGCCGAGCATGACACCCATAAGTACGCCATAAAATGGAGTCGATAAACTTGGTGTTAAGACCAACGAAATGCCTTCACTGGCAATAGTATAAGCACCAAGGTGCATGCTGAGGCTAGCAAGGCCGACACCAAGTATGCCGCCTAAAAGTCCGAATAACAAACCCTCAATTAAAACGATGCAAGCAATGTCAAAGTCACCAAATCCTAATGTTTGTAATATAGCATGTTCAGTGACGCGGCTGCGAATGGCTAATAATACGGTATTGGTTACTAGTGCTAGGACAGCAATGACGGCACCTATCCCGACCCATCGCGTAAAACCAATTAAAGAAACTAAATCTTTGGCAGTCTGTGCAACAAAGGCTTTCTCGGGTCGTGTGTGTGTCGGTTCTTGGTCATTTTCAAATAAAGAGTCAATAGATTGGGCTACATTTTCGAGGTGTCGGTGATTATCTACCTGAACATTAAATTGAGTAACAATTCCTAGACCACCACGTGCTTGCTGTTGTAAAAAATCAAGATGAACATAGGCAACATCACGATCTATTGGTCGATTTGAAGCAATGATACCAGCAACGGTGATAGTGACACCAGCCGCATCAAAGCGGTCACCTATGTGCAAGCCACGGCGTTGGGCAAGTACTTCACCAAGTAGGGCAGCATCAGAGCGTTTATGCCATTCATCAAGACTACCTTCAATAATTTTTATACTATCATTGGCGAAGGCATCATAATCGTCAGTAGGAATGCCTCGAAAAGTGACTACATCTAAGCTGGTACCACAATTATTCACTACGACTTTTATCGGGATAACACTTTGTACATGTGGTATATTGCTGATTTGTCGGGCATAATGTTGTGGTAGCTGACTGGTAAATGGGCAAAATCTATTTTCACGATATACGATGAGAGTGGTATCTGTTGCCTTTGATTCCGTCGCGTTTTTTAATGACTGTTGCATGGTTTCAACGGTAGTGAATAAAAACATACCCAATGCGACACCTAAAATGGTGAGCAATGAGCGCACCGGATGGCGCCACACTTGTTTCAGAGCAAGGGTGCTGAGATCAATAATCATGCTGTAACCAATTGACCTTTATTGAGGTGAATTTGTTCATCAGCTTTAGCAGCTGCTTCTGCATCATGTGTAACCATTAAAATAGTTTTACCGTGTTCATCACAGAGGCGTCGTAGTAAATCTAAGATTTGCAATGCGGATTCTTTATCGAGATCGCCAGTTGGTTCATCAGCCACTAAGAGTGGTGGATTGGCAACTAAGGCACGGGCAATCGCGACACGTTGTTCTTGGCCACCCGATAACTGACGAGGAAAATGATCAGCGCGGTCACTTAAGCCGACTAATTCAAGTGCGGTAGCTACACGTTGGCGACGTTCTTGCCGAGTTATTTTATGTAAAAACAGTGGAAGCTCCACATTTTCATAGGCAGTTAATACCGGCACTAGGTGATAGAGTTGAAATATATAACCAAGATTATGCGCACGCCATTTGGTTAATGCTGAGCGTGAAAGTTTATTGATCTCCACATCATTGACGATGAGACGTCCACTGGTGATGGTGTCGATCCCAGCAATGCAATTAAGCAGGGTGGTTTTGCCGCTGCCTGACGGACCCATCAGAGAAACAAATTTACCCTGTTCGACTGTTAAGTCTAAATCTTTAAGCGGAGTAACTTCGACATTGCCTTTTTTAAATGTTTTGGTTATTTTTTCGGCAACGATAAAATTAGTCATGATCAATCTCCTTGACCGTAACCTGTTCACCGACGGAAAGATCAGCGGGGGCATTGACAACAACCCATTCGCCAGGATGGAGGCCGTCACTTATCAATGCATGCGTATTATTTATTGTGCCAACACGAATGCGACGTCGTTGTGTTGTATTATGTTCATCGACTATCCAAACATCGGTCTCGCTATTACTAACGTTAACTAAATTTTTGGGTAAAAAACATTGAACATTCGATGTCTGTGCTGGTTGTTTTGCATTCTCTTGCTTAGTGCCTAGGAATTGAACTTTAACCAGCATGTCAGGGCGCAAAAGTTCGACTGGATTATCGATGCGTACTTTTGCTTGAAGCGTGTTGCGTGCTATGTCTGCGATGCCGAGTAATCGTGTGACTTCTCCGGTAAACGTTTGACCTGGAAGTGCATTGCATGTGATAGTTGTTTTCTGCCCAATAAATAAGCCAGCCGTATCATCAAGGGCAACATCTACGCGCACCTGTAATTTTTTCGGATTATACAAGGTAGCGACGGTTGTTGAATGGACGTTATCGGAACTCAACATTTGTTTGCGGCCTGGTCGTGCAAATAACTCTTGAATAGTGCCTTCAATCGGCGCTTTAATAATACAGCGTTCAAGATCTAATTTGGCTTTATTGCGTTTGACAGTAGCCTTTTGTAATTGGGCTTCACGTATTTTTAATTGGGCTTGTCGTTCCTTAACCGTAGCTTCTTGGATGGACAAGTCACTGTGTACCGCGTCGAGGCGCGCTTTTGCTGTCGCTAAAGCTAATTGTGCTTGGCGACGGTCGCCTTCGCTAATTGATAAGGCTGCGTCGGTAAGTCGTTTTGCTTCATCATTGCGTTGGGCAATAACTGCTTCAGCGACAGCGTGGTGGTAATCATGTGCATTAACATGTGTTTGGGCAACAGCGATTTGTTCCTTTGCAGTGTCAACTTGTGCTTGTGCTTCAGCTAGCTCCGCTTCGGCATTGGCTAAATGTATTTTAAAATCTGTGTCATCTAATCGTGCAATTTCTTGGCCTTGTTTTACCGCTTGCCCATCGACTACGGATACGCTGGCAACAACACCACTAATTAATGCTGTGATATTTGTCTCTTGTGGATCTGCTTCGACCCAACCAGCAGCTTGAAAGGCAACGTTTCCAGAACCAATGTTTTGTTGTGCTTGTGGTTCAGTGCTGCGTTGCGCGTGAACACGAACGACGCTGACTTCACGTTTTGGGAACCAAGCATCCCAAGTCGCGATGGCGAATAATAATAAAAAACCAACGACGCCAATGCTGACCAGCATAGGTGCTGAGGATGGCTTTTTTATAGGCGACGCCGTTGCGTCTGGTTGTGATAATGATGCTAATGCATCTGGTTTGGAACTCATGATCCAACTCCATAACGAAAATGGGACAGACTTTAATCAAGACTGTCTAAATAAGCGTTTGGAATTGAATATTTAAATAAGTAGTTCGATGGTACTGCTGTGCACCAATGCTAAAGGTGGTGCTGGTTCATCCTGTGGAGGAATGAATTCAACTACTGCTTCATTTGTTATGAATAGTGGTGCTGAGACCACAAAATGTGGCAATAGATAAGATTGAACGATTGGTGCTTCAATCTCGTTAGATTGCTGACTGACGGTCCAATCAGGGGACTGAAGTAGTGGCATTAACTCACAGGGCCCATCATGAGGGCTAGGTGACTCGACTGCTTCGGTACAGCAACAGCTTGCACTGGCTTCTTGCTTGGCAGCAGTGCTGTCCAAACAGCTTGGTTGCAGGCAACAGGTCAAGGCTGCTGGTGCGACATGCATCAGTGCGAAAAACACAGCTAAAACGATCCCTGCAAAGCGTTGCATATACATAGGATACGTAAAATGAACAATCGTGCTAGAGGCTTTTTGAAAATCTTCTCTTAATCCTTCTGAGTATTGCACTTACACATATTTAAAACGACTGGTCCTGGTATCGTTTCAGGCTTATATAGTCTGTGCCAACTCAAGGAAACTATGCGATTTTTATACTTTGTTCGTCATGGAGAATATACAGCAAGTGATGAGGGCGGTGTATTAACGGCACGCGGTCGGCAACAAGCGCGTTTAGTGGCTAAGCATTTTAAGGACATACCAGTCCATACGATTACCAGCAGCACATTGAGTCGTGCCGAAGAGAGCGCTGAGATATTAGCGAAAAAATTAAAGGTCGAAACTATTATTCACACACCGATTCTTGTCGAAGCCTTGCCAACAGGTTTACCGGGTTTACATGTCCCACTGAAGTGGCGTCAAGATGCCAAGCAGCAAATTCAAAAAATAATTAGACGTTATTTTAAATATTCAAAGCAAGAACAACATGATATATATGTTTGTCATGGTAATATTATTCGTGCACTTGTTTGTTCGGTTTTCAATATACCACTTGGGCGTTGGCATGATCTGCCAATTTATCATGGATCGATTACACGCTTTGCGGTAGAGGCAGATGGCGAGAAAAAATTTATCGCCTTTAACGAGTCTGGGCATTTGCCGCCAAATTTAAAAACCGGTACTGGTTTTGAAGAATCATTTTATCAATAGACGTTTGAGAATATCGTTATCGCCAACGTTTTCTTTCGCTTGTTGGCGTAATAGTTCTGCATCTGATGTTTTGTTGAGGTGTTCGAAATGAATGGAAAGTACATAGGCGACCGGTCCAACTAAGTGCTTGGGCAAGCGTTCAGCTGCAATTCCCCAGCCTAATGAGCCAGTAATACCTTTATAGGCCATGGCCATTCCAAACATGGTTTTCATATCAATTTTTTTCTGTTGATATGCATCGAATCCATCAGTGATCAATTCCCATAGTAATTGGTCTTGATCGGCACTGGCTCCATCGGGAAATATTTTTTGTAAAGCTGAAGCATATACGAAAAGGCAAATTGGTCCTCGTGTACAAGTATAAAGGTCATGCGTTCTGAAAATTATTTTATGGGCAAGTGCTTTACCTCGTTCCGTTTGCCACATTGTTTGTAGGGTTTTGTGATCTACTTTGAAATTTCGTAACAACGCATTTAGTGTATTGCCATCACCGCTTTTACCTGAATATTGAATGAGTAATTTCTTTAAGGCCGCGTTTATTTCCTCTTGGTTTGCTTCGTGTTCTGCACATATCAATGTAAATACTGAGGAGAAGCCAGTGTCGAATGGGTTCATAGACCTTGAATCCATTTTTTTCCAGGTACTGCTTAAGGCTTGCTGATAAGCGGCAATGCGATCATTTTTTCCTAATTCCAACTCAGCACGTAAGCAATAGATTCCAGCCCAAGCTGCATAGGTGTTACCATCAGCGATAAGCTGAGGATCCAGGTTATCTAAGAATTCTTTAGCGGCTTCATGTTGACCCAACGCAAGGAGACATCGGGCATATTCTGGGGCGAAGCGCATCTGATGACTTATTTCTTGTGGTGTTCGTTGTTGATAGCGTTCAATAAATTCTTTTGCTTCTTGGGCTTTCCCTTTTAAACGTAGTAACCATGAAAGCTCTTCGATAATATGTGATGACCACTTTACTTCTTGATGTCCGTATTCACGCACATAATTTTTTGCCACTTCAATAGCTTCGTCATAACGTTTCTCAAAAAATAGAGCACGGAGAAGAGCATAATTAGTGTAGCCAATACTGCGCGGTTCCGCTGATAAAATATCATAAACGCGTAATAAATTTTTTAGTCGTTCGACCCTATTTGTTTGTGGGGTAATTAATTTGGTGCCGCTAGAGGAAAGTGAATAACTGCGTGTAATACGGGTGCGTAAGGAGAATGGGAGGTTTGCGGTAATAACAGCGCGATCATAGTGTAAGTCGAGTAACGCCGCTACTGCTTCAGCTTCATCATGCGCACCACGTTCGAGCATCGAGGCCCATAACTGACAACCAGCCAGAGTGCTCCATTCACCTTGCTCAGAATTAAGTATTTTAGAAAACAGGTCTTCAGATTCTTTAGTGTTACCGAGTTTGTAGAGGCATACTGCTTGTTTGTATTCAGCTTCAGCTTTAATAGCTTTATTTTCGACAGCGTGTGCTTGCTGTGAGTAGGCTTGAATGGCTTCTTGCCATTTATTCTCCAAGTAGAGCTCATCGCCAATTTCAAGTTTACTCGGTTTAACTGCTCCGCTATTTTCAAGCAAAACTAATTTACTTAGTGCAATTTTGGTATCTTGAATGACAAGGACTTGGATATTTTTATATTTAATAGGGAATAAGTCGCGGTGTTGGTATAAAGTCCCATTAACATGAACTTGGCAATCACCATTGTTGACCCGAAATCGTATATGTAGATTTTTTCCTTGAAGCTTTCTGCTTGACCAACTGGCTAGGACCTGATTATCTCGATATAGAGAAATTTCCCAGAAATCTCCATTAATGACCTGGTCAGACTGAAATCGTACTTGTACACTATAGATTTTTTGATTTTTCTGTATTAAGGCCAATCCACATTTCCCAGTTTCTTGCCGTCGTGGCCAAGTAGCCTGAATTTCCAGTGGCCGATCACTGCGTAAAGGTGTCGGTATGTGTTGAACACCGACTGATTTATTAACGGAATACCATTGCCCTTCAATTTTGTGCCAGTGTTCATCTTCAACATGTAGTTGAGCAACGGTATCCCATTGTTCGCGCCTTTCGTTTAATTCCTTCAGGAGAATATCGGCAACATTTTGATCATAATTTTTAATATCACTAACCATCGTTTTTAGTTGTTGGTAAAAATCATCGTCAATACGCGGTTTGCTTAAAGCATCTTTGAAAATTTCTTCCATTCGTTCGAAATGGCGATCTTGTGCTTTTTTGGCAATTTTACTATCTAGTTGCTTAAGTTCCGCTATTAGTGTGAGTGCTTGATCTCGCCCTGCTGCTTGTAGCAATACTTTATCAGGAATTTCAATAAGTGTGTTTTGTTTCTCATTGATTTGCGTAATGCGGTCAGTTTCATTAGCGAGCCAAACAATTCCCGCGATGGCACAAATGCAGGCGATGCACGCGAGCGAGACACTTAATTTATGTCGTTTAGCAAAATTATAACTGCGTTTAAATGTCCCGGCTCGTTTAGCGACAATGGATTCGCCAATGGCAAACCGGCGTAAATCAGCGGCTAAATCCTTGGCGCTTACATAACGATCATGAGGACTGCGCTCCATGGCTTTCATGCAGATGGTTTCAAGGTCGCTGTGAATGCTTGGTTTTACTTTTTTCGGACGTGGAGGTGGTCCAGCTTCTAGATCAAGGAGGACTTGGCGCATACCGCCTGAATAGGGTCGCTGCTCAGTCAGCATTTCATATAAAATAGCGCCGAGGCTATAAATATCTGCCGCAGGTCCGACGTCACGTGAACCACGCGCCTGCTCCGGTGCCATGTATGCAGGTGTTCCAACAACTTGGCCATCTTGGGTTAATAAACTGGCGTTATCGTCGGCAGTTTGTTTAGCGAGGCCAAAGTCCATTAATACGGGGGCACCAGTTTTTCGTTCTACTTGAATATTAATCGGTTTTAAATCACGGTGAACAATATCTGCAGCATGCGCAGCAGCGACAGCATCAGCTATGGTAGCAAGCATTTCAGCTTTTTGTCGTGCATCCGGTTTTTTATCGAGCCAATCTTCAAGCGTGCCGCCATCAATATAAGGCAATACTAAATATAATTGCTCGCCATGTTCACCAAAATCATAAATAGGACAAATATTTGGATGGCGTAGTGCAGCGACGCTACGCGCTTCGCGCAAAAAGCGTTCACGAAATTGATGGTCGTCTAAAAATTGTGGCAGGGGCAATTTAATCGCGACATCGCGTTCAAGGCGCGTATCGGTTGCTTGAATAACCACGCCCATGCCACCACGTCCTAAAAAATTCGTGTAACGATAACCAGGGAGTGGAGGTATTTTTGCGAGTTCTAATTCTTGGGTTGAGGAGCGACGTGTAGCCGGGGTCATGCGGCTATCCATCATCATGGTACTGCGCGTGCCAGGTGTAATGCGATCACTGATTTGAGTGGCTGCTTCAGGATCTACTTTATCAATGCGATCACTAATACGTGTGGCTGCCTGTGCATCGACGGATGAAAAGTGCGATGCATCATCTAATGGTTGTGTGTGGACTGTTGGTGCTGTTGATGCGCTGTCGTCTTTCTTGCCATCAAGAACGGTGTCAGCGTCCGAATCGACTGATGACGATTCCTGCTTTTTCTTTTGTTCCTCTTCATTTTCTGCAGCTTCGGACACGTACTCAGTCTAGGTAATAGCTGCCACAAGAGAAGGCTCTCTCAACGCATTTGCCAGAGAGCGTAACTGATGAACATGGCGTATAATTGGCTGTTTAGACGGGTGGGGGAGCATTTTTGAAAATGCTCGTACTCGGTTTGACATGCTGATGATCAAAGTGTGATTTATAAATCTTTTCTTGATCATCCTTTTCAATGTAAGGAATTTTTAGGGTTTTCTGTAATGGCAACGAAGAAACGACGACAATATCACCAGTAAATTGCACCGAGCTGATATCATTCCAAGGTATCAGTTTGTCAAAATCAGAGGTTTTGATGTGGAACCCTTCGTCTTTAACCTCTAGTGAAAACTTAGACTCAAAATAAATGAGGCCTAAAAGCGGTGCGTAAAGCAAGAGAAAAACAAAGCTGCTAATCAGCGCGATAGTTCCAATGTCGCGCCCTTCAAGAAAGAGTGAAACGCTGACAATAAAGGTCATGACCACTGGGATTTTCAGTGACGAGATGCAGGCACGAGAGACCGATGGCTTATATAACATAGTGCCTGTATTATATACATCCGGAGTGCCATGTCACGTAGAAGATTGAGGTATAGGACTAATCGCTGACTAGCTTTACGCAGGCTGCTTCGTCCTCTTCAATTTCGCTGAATCGGCCAACTTCTTCATTTTCAAAGAAGTTGTCGTTACTGTCATCGTTAGCAGTCGAAACCTCACCTACGATGGCGTAATCAGAGGCCGCCCAAAAACTGTGTTTAATGCCAGGCGTCATGGTGATGCGTTCGCCGGCTTGCAGATTGAAAACTTCACCCGGCGTGATGCTACGCGCTTCGCCGTTTATCTGCATTTCGACATCATTCTTATTAGATGAAATTTCTACAGCGAGTTCACCGAAGCGGCAAATGATGTCTTCCTTTTTTTGCGCATGGCAATGACAGGGGGTCACCTGATTTTTGCGCACGTACATTATTTTTTCACAGTACTCAGGCTGCTCAGCGAGGTTGACGAGGGTTAAGCCACAGGCGCTAAAATCACCAAGACCGAAATCAGTCACATCCCAACGTGGATTGGGTGGCATGGCCCAACCATGTTTGAAAAAAGCATCAGTCGCTTCGTTGATAACGGCATTTATTTCGGATCGCTTCATGATTAGTCCCAGGCACTGTGGTAGAGGCTGCTCACTTTTATCTGTTTGGCGAGTTCATCAACACTGCCGGTAACTGGATGGACGCTTTCGATGCGCACAGCGTTACTGCCGTCAATATTGACGAAGTTGTCAGACCAACGGATGTCTTGTTCGTCGCACTCAAGTCGCGTCCATAAGGCTGGCACATTGCTGTTTAAGGTAACGGCGATGCGACCGTCATTGAGCGCTTCGATTTGCGTTTCAATCTGTGGCTCTTGGAGGGTGATATATTTTGGTTTGCAAATGTGACCAAAATTTCGATTAATGACTTCGCCATTTTGTTCAATACGTGCCCAGCATAAAATATCACGTGTTTCGAATTCATTTTGCAAGTCGCTGCAATCGATCTTTTCAATGGTAGTACTTGCTTGGCCTGCACATGATTTTGTTGTGCGTGCTTCTTTTAAGATTTTGCCACTGGTATCAGTAATTGACCAAACGATGTCAATATCTTGATTATCAAAGTGATGATTGCTGATATGCAATTCAAAAGTCCAGTCTTTTTCATTTTCTAATATGCTGACTAATAACGGCGCGAAGAATTGTTTAGCCATGTAGTGCAGCGCTTTCCAGCGTCCATGATAATCAACCGATGCCCACGAGGCGCATGGCCAAATATCGTTTATTTGCCAATAGACGACGCCCATGTTATGTGGTTGTAAGCGACGTAGATGTTCGGTTGCATATTTAACACATAAGCCCTGACTGATTTGGCTAAGCCATAGGGTCTCGTCTAAATTTTTCGGTAATAAAAACCAATCCATGATGTATTTATAAATGGTTTTATTACCCATGCCGCTGCGTTGATGGAAATCCATGACGTAGCTGGATAAATTACGGTCATGCTCTTCGGTAAAACCACGCAGTGTTTTTGGCTCTGGAAACGATTGGAAACCAAATTCACTCATGAAACGGCAGGTCCAATTGCGTTGCGCTTCAAATGGTTGGTTGCCAAACCACACATTCCACAAGTGACAGTCACCACTGCGTTCATCATTGCCATTATTGCGGTCATTAATCGGTGTATGTGGACTGCCTGGCCAGTAAGGGCGCTGCGGATCCATTTCAGTGCAAATATCTTTTAAAATGCCATCGAAAACACGCGAATAATCTTTCCATGACATGGTTTGATTGGTCCATTCATCACTGACCAATCCCTGTTCTAGTTCATTGTTGCCGCACCAAAGGGCGATGCTCGCATGATGCTGGAGGCGTTTGACATTATCTTTGAATTCTTCCGCGATGTTGGCACAGAGTTCATCGTTATGGAAGGGGTAGGCGCTGCAGGCAAACATAAAGTCTTGCCAAATTAAAATACCTTTTTCATCACACAGGTCGTAAAAATTGTCATCTTCATAAATACCGCCACCCCAAACGCGTAGCATATTCATATGTGCATCAGCGGCATCGGTTAATCGCGCATCGTAGTGCTCACGGGTGATAGATGGCAAGTAATTATGGACGGGTACCCAGTTAGCACCTTTCGCAAAGAAATCTTTGCCGTTGACGCGGAATAAAAAACTTTGGCCAGCGTCATCATCTTCACGAATTAATTCAAGGGTACGCAGGCCGAGGCGTTTATGTTGTGTATCTAAAATGTTGCCATCTTTAGTGCGCAGTGTGACATCGATATCATAGAGCGTCTGTTCGCCGAGATCTATTGGCCACCATAATTGCGCATCATTAATACTCAGCTTTATAGAACCAGTGCCGTCGTTGCTTATATCTTCGCATTGACTGGCAACAACTTGACCGTCCAGACGTGCTGTGATTTCTGCTTCTAAATTTTCTCCTGCATTGATGACAGGAATTTTACAATCGATTGCTACATTATTTTCGCTGTGAGTTTGTTCAAAATAAACGCTATCTAGGTAAGCGCTGTCACTGATTAATATTTCAATATCGCGCCAAATACCCATGCTCGGTGCGATGGGGCCCCAGTCCCAACCAAAACTACAGTGCATTTTACGCAGCCACGAATTACCCCAGAATTCTTCTTTAAAAATATTCCAGGCAGGTACATAACCTAATTCATGCTGTTGCTTTAAGTACGGCAGGACATTGTGAAAGATAATTTTAATGCTGTTTTCGCCAACTTGTGCAGCGCCTTTGATATCAATATCCCAAGTGCGGTGCATGTTGTTCGTTTTGGCGACTTCTTGTTCATTCACATATACCGTGGCGAGGGTGTCGAGGCCGTGGCAGCGCAGCAGGACTGTTTGTGATCCGGCTTCTTCTTCGCTGAGTTTAAAGCTGCGGCTATAGGTCCAGTCTTGCTCGTAGACCCAATACATTTTGGTTTCATTGTCGCGGTAATGGATATCGGGAATCAAATCATGGGCCAACAGATCAGTGTGAATGCAGCCAGGAACGGTGCCTGCGAGTTGTTGATCTTTGTAGCCATCAATCTGCCAAGATCCGTTGAGGGAGAGGTGCTGGAGTGGGCTGGCCTGTAACTGTGCGTCCATGGGGTTCGATTCCTTATTATTGCCTGAATTTGACATTCTATACGCACCTTTACTGTAAATCATGTGTCAGTTAGCGATATTGATGTATCTGATATTGATCTAATGCCACAGATCACGGATGCGGACCTGTGTCCGCATGATGCGCGCTTTCGTGCAGCTAGGGATAATTTATCCACCTGGCAATATCGTATACTTCGTATCGGGGCCCATCTTAATGAGGCCGAGTATAATGACAGGCATATGTCGCACCCGACCTGGGGGCTCTATATCTGTGATCGACCAGGGATGTATCTGGAGCGTCATGGCAAACGGTATCCGGTAAATCATGAAGCGATAACGTTGTTCCCGCCATGGGTTGGCTATCACTATCGTTTTCCTAAACAGCACAGCAGTGGTCATGCTTATATCCACGTTGATATTCCACGTTTGCCTTCGGCATTAATACATAGCCAGTTCAAAGATATTTATGCTATAACTAATCCCTATGTAGTTAAATTAATGTGGGATTGGGCCAGGCGTTTTTCCACTGAAGATATCGATGAAATGTTATTGGCACTCGAGGCGCAAAATATTGCCAGCCAGGTTTTCACTGAATTTCTATTGGGTCTCAGTCCACAACAACAACATGCGATCATCCATCCCGGGAAAAATTGGCAGCGCTTACAACCAGCCATTCGTCATATTAACAATCAGCTATCGCAAAATATCGCTATCGGTGATTTAGCGGATATTTTACAGTGTACTAATGAACACTGCATTCGCTTATTTAAGAAACATCTCGGTCAAACGCCAACGCAGTATATTTTAACGAGGCGCGTTGAGGCGGCTGCAGAATTACTGATCTCATCAGAAAAAGACATTGATTCTATAGCGATTCAATGCGGTTTCCCGAATCGGCAATATCTCAGTCGTGTCTTTAAAAAGCACATGTGGACAAGCCCAGCAAAATACCGCGATATGCGCTAATTATCCCTGGGAATGCCAAGCACCAGCTCGGCCTAAAATTATGAACCACAGATGAACACAGATTAACTCAAATGATTTTGCGCTAAAATTAATCGCTCCTGGGCTCAGGGATATCTGACCGCCTATTTATTTGATAACAATATCTTTTATTAAATCAACGTTTATCAATACATCATATTTTTCATAGTGGTATGTTTCGTAGACAATTGACGTATGCCCTGTCTTCTTTAATGGTTTTCCAAATGCTTTTATTAAGTCCTCTAATTTTGATTTGTGGTTTAATTTATAGTCAGAGTTTACGAATATGCGTAATTTCCTTTGGGCCTCAGATAGCTCACGTTTATATGTGTAGAGCTCTTTTAGAGTTTCTAACTTTCCCTTTTCTTTTTTAATTAATTCGGTGGTGGGGTATGTGAGTTTTAATTCTTTATTGCCTGCCTTTAATTGTGTTTTTAAATGAACCAATGCCTTATCGCCATCTATGGTAATATTGATTTTATGAAAGTGGGAAGCCCATTGAGCACCTGGCATTTTGTAACGGATGCGAGTTAATGCTTGGACTTCATAATCACGATCAGCTTTTTTAATCAGATCTTCAAAGGAGATCTGCTCAGCATAGACGCTGCTAACTAAGAGTAGGGGCAGGAGGGAAAGGTATGCGCGCATGGTGGCTCCGATTGTCTCGATAGAGCATAGAAAGATTGGCTGAAAATCTATCGTAAAATATTTGTAAATAGTGACTTATAATAAAAACCGGTTTTTATTTGAGATCGAGAATAGGCAAGGTATAACGTGGCCTCAGGAGAAAACTTATGGGCAATGCAGACCCAATACGTGTAGGTATCGCTGGACTCGGCCGCAGTGGCTGGGGCATTCACTGTCGTTTATTAGAACCGCTAGCTGAGCAATTTAAGATTGTCTCTGTCTTTGATAAAAGCATCGAACGTTTGGGCGAAGCCAAAGAACGCTTCGGCTGTGTTGGTTATGATGAGTACGAAGATTTATTAAAAGATGATAACGTTGAATTGGTTGTGGTCGCCATGCCAAGTCAATTACATGCACCCATGTCTATCCAAGCACTTGAAGCTGGTAAGCATGTTGTTTGTGAAAAGCCCATGGCCGGTAGTGTTGAAGATGCCGAAGCAATGATGGCTGCTGAAGAGCGTAGTGGTAAGACGTTGAGTATTTTCCAAAACTATCGCTATCACGCACAATATTTAAAAGTAAAAGAAGTTATCGATTCAGGTGTGCTTGGTCGCATCGTGCATATTCGTATAGCCTTCCATGGTTTTGCACGTCGTTGGGATTGGCAAACCTTGAAGAAATTTGATGGTGGTTCGATGAATAATACTGGGCCACATCCGATTGACATTGCACTGCAATTGTTCGGTGAAGGTGAGCCGGAGGTATTCTGTATTCGCGATAAAACATTAACCCTTGGTGATGCTGACGATCACGTCAAATTAGTGTTACATGGCGAAGGTCATCCAACCTGTGAAGTTGAAGTAACTTCTGCCTGTGCCTACGGCCAAGATCCATGGTTAGTCATGGGCACCCAGGGCGGTTTAACTGGCACTGGTTCAGTAATTAAATGGAAATACTTCAATCCAGATGAATTGGAGGCTCGTGAAGTTTCTGAGGATGCTGCAGAAGCCCGTGGCTATTGCCGCGAAGATCTGCCAATGCAGGAGCATGAGTGGGATAAAGAAAAAGATCCTGATGCCACTGGTGATGAAATGTATTACGTCGAGTTACACGACTGTTTGCGTAATGGTGCAAAAGTTCCGGTTGCCCCGGCTAGCGTTTTACGCCAAATGAAAGTCATGGAACAAGCACGTAAACTTGCTCCCGTTTAATCTAATTCATTAGGAAAACATCATGAAATATGCATTATGCCATTATTCCCTCCATCGTACATGGAAGGATGAAAATCTTACCTGTCTTTCACTTGCTGAATTAACCAAGGAACTTGGTTTTGAGGCAATTGATTTTCATGTACGCTTACTCGGTGATCTCGATAAATCGCGTGAAGATATTCCGGCTGCCTTAGCGGCAACTGGCCTCGAATTATCTGGTTTATCATTGGGTAATAATTTTAACCTTGATGGTGACGCAGCGCTTCAAGAGCAAATTGATTCAGTCATTGCTGGTATTCATTTATCAGCAGCGGTGAAAGCACCGGTTTCGCGCATCTTTGGTGGACATTTAGCGCCAGAAGATCGCAAGGATGAATCAAAGCGTCGAGCTTGTTTTTCTCGCATTATTGAAGCGCTTAAAGTGGTTACCGCGGAGGCTGAAAAAGCTGGTGTTATTTTGGCTTTGGAAAACCACGGCGGTTTACCAGCGTCTGCAGCTGAACAAATTGAAGTGATCGAAGCGGTGAATAGTCCAAACTTACGTGCAACCATCGACGTTGGTAACTTTATGGCTGTTGGTGAACACGGTCATGAATCACTTGAAAAAGTTGTTCATTTGGCTTCGTATATTCACTTTAAAGATAACAGCAGCTTTGATCCGGTTACGGCTTGTACCTTAGGTGATGGCCTTGTTGATCTGGGTAAGTGCTTAGAAATTCTTGAGCAAAATAATTACGACGGTTACGTTGCGATTGAATACGAGGGCAGCGAAGAAGAGCGCACCGGTATTCGTCGTAGTATGGAACACCTGAACGGGTTAAGCGCAGCCATTTAATAACATGGTTGGTAAATTACCCAAGTACCAAAAAATTCGCGATCAGATCCTGCAGCAGATCGAAGACGGTGTGCTGCAGGCTGGTGATCGCCTGCCAGTGCGCAGTGAATTAATAAAACAATTCAGCGTTACCCGGACCACGCTTGATAAAGCGCTCAATGATTTAATTCGCAACGGCATTTTAGTTTCAGCAAAACGTGGTGGTACTGTGGTTGCGAATCTGCCACAGCAACGCAAGCGCATTGCCGTAGTATCGCGTTTGAGTGCTGATTCGATGGCCCGCCACAATGGTATGCCTAATGACGTACAGCGCATGCTGGCGTCAATGATTTTAACTGCCCATGAGAAAGCCGATGTAGTTTTTCAAGATGAAGAATTCATGCTTGGTGATTTGGAGCAGATTAACGCCTATGATAATGTGATTTGGGTGCAGCCTGGTGTGAAAACGATGGCGGCACTCGAGCCTTATAAGTCTTCAGTCTATGTGACGAATCGTTATCCGCAGTCGTTGCCGTATGCTTCAACCAATCATGCCCAAGCAATTCAAGCCGTAACTGAATATTTCATTGAGCATTTTGACGAGGACGTTGATTTATTATATATTGGTGCACACCCAGATAATTTTGTGGCACAAGAGCGCGTAGAGGGATTTCGTGAAGCGTGTCAGAAACATAGACGTAGCTATCAGGAAAGCCTGATTGATTATCAAGCTGATGATGCCGTGGATCAATTGATGGATTTAAATGTTGATCTTGAAAAAACCACAGTGATCGTTTCTTCGTCGGCAATTTACGAACCGATGATTTTAGACTTTGCTAAACGTAAGGGTCTGCATCGCGGCCAAAACTTCTTCTACGCTGATTGTGACAACGATAGTATTGCTCGGGGTCATCGTCCGGCTGCCTTAACTATTACTCAAGATTATCCAAAAATGGGTGAAGTGATTATGCAAGCAGCGATTGAAGGCAATGCCTGCAATACGTTTATTCCCTTTACTATCAAAGGATCTGAGCAATTCCTGCTCGGAGATTAAGGACACTACTATGAAAATTTATATACTTGCAGATATGGAAGGCATTTCAGGCATTCGCCGTATGGAAGAAGTGAAAAGTGAATTTGCTAGTGATTATGCCCACGGTTGTCAATTAATGATGCAAGACATTAATGTCGTTGTCGATGCTTGTTTTAATGCTGGTGCGACCGAGGTGGTGGTTGCTGATACTCATGGTGGTGGTGGACAAGTGCGCATGGGTGACATGGACCAACGCGCTGTCTATGAAATTCCAGGCAAAGGCATGATGATGCCATCCTTAGATGAAACCTTTGATGGTGTTATATTATTCGGTCACCACGCTAAGGCTGGGACCGTCGATGGATTTTTAGACCACACTATGAGCAGCGCTGCGTGGTTTGAATATCGCCTCAACGATGTGGAGATGGGCGAAATAGGCATCGAAGCTGCCTGGGCCGGACAATTTGATGTGCCAGTAATCATGGTTCAAGGTGACGAAGCCACTGCACGTGAAGCTAAAGAAACCTTAGGTGAAGTCGAATGCGCGGTAGTAAAATGGGGTGTTGGCCGCAATAAGGCAAAATGTCTGCCACTTACGAAAGCACATGCGGTTGTACGAGAAACAGCGGAACGGGCTGTGAAAAATTGTAAAACCTTTAAACCATTTAAACCAACTATGCCGGGTACTATTCAAGTAACCTATTATCGCAGCGACATGGCAGATGGATACCATTCGAAATCAGATATCGAACGTATTGATGGACGTACGATTCGCAAAAAGATTACTTCATTAAAGGATGTTTGCTCGTTTTGATCAAGTACTGTTACTAATATGGGTGCCACACTTGTGGTACAAAACAATCGAAACAAGCAAGCAGGGCTAGGATCCAGCCTCTAAGGACTTAAGCTGATACGTGACCTCTTCTCCTCATGAGTTTGGAGAAAAGTTGGAGCACAATATGTTATCATCAGCTATTGAATCAGTGCAAATTTATCGCAGTGGTGCCATTGTTGAACGCACTGCCATTTTAGAAAAGAACGACACGGCTTTTCCAGAAGAGGTCTTTATAGGCTCTTTGCCATTAACCTTGCAAGATCAGTCGCTGAAAGTGTGGTGTTCTGCCGAAGGCGAAGCAACAGCGATCCCTGTTGCGAGTGGTAGTAAAGTTTCTTTGCAGCATATAGAAGCCGTAGAAGAACTTGAAGGTGACCAACAAAAACACCAGCAAATCAAAGAACTCAATGAACGTATTTCATCAATGCAAGAACAATCGAAGCAGATAATGGAGTCGATTAAAAAAATAGATGCGCTGTCCATGCCGCGTCGACCTAAAATAGAAACCATTGAGCATTATACTGAATCACCACAGGATGCGCGTTTGGAATTATTCGAATTTCTAGATGTGCGTAGAGAAAGTTTATTAAAATCGTATTTAGCCATAGTGGATGAAACCATTATTCTTAAACGTGAACGCGAGGCATTAGAAGACTCGGTAAACAATGTGGCGAATATTCATAGAGATAAGGTCATGCAGCATCTGAAAAAGATGGTAGCCGTTCGTCTGCGTAACTGTGAATCTGAAATTACCAAACTAATTATTCATGTAGAATACCAGGTTCATGCGGCAGCGTGGTGCCCGGCCTATTCGTTACATGTGCAAAACGATGAGCAGGCGCGTTTAGAAATGCGCGCACTTATTGTGCAAAACAGCGGTGAAGATTGGGACGATGTAAAATTAAGTTTATCAACTGCGCATTTGCAACAGTGGTGTGAGTTACCGGAAATGCAGAGTTTGCGCATTGGTAAGCCTGTGCGGCTGCCTCCTAAACCAGGTTATCGCGAACCGCCACAGGGAACGGAGGAGTTATTTTTAGACTATGATCAATTTCAGGCATCCTATCAAATTTTAGCTGCAGGTGGATATGGTGCAGAAGAAACTGCTTATTTTGGAGATTTGCTTGAGGGCCGAGGTGTTCCAGCACCAGCAGGGGGAGCTTATGCCGCTGAAGAACCTGTAATTGATGCAATGCTGGATGATATTAGCGAATCAATGGATTTGGGTGAATTATCGGCTTCTGCAGCACCAGCTTACGATCTTGATGAATTTGCAAAGGCAAGGCGCACATCGCGAAAAATTGCTGCTCCATTGAAAAAGTCTAGATCTCGATCGATCTCTGATGCAGATTTACAAACAGTTGATTATGGTGATGCATCACTCGATACGCCTGCTATGCTATTGAGCCCTCCACCTGCACCAGAACCGATACCTAGCTTCGAACTTATTCAAAATAGATTTTTGAATTTTAATAATTTATATATGCCAAATTTATTTAGCGATAAACGCGGCAGCTTACAGGTGCGTACGTCACGCTTTGATTATGATTGTTCCGAAGTCGAGTTAGCTGCTTTAGATATGGCCATGGATCGCTATGTACCACGCTTTCCTAAAAGTTATGTGACGGTTGGGGAAAGTGATAGCTTTGATTATGCCTATGCGTGCGAACACCGGATTAATCTAAAGTCAGATGCAAAATTTAGTACAGTAGCCGTGACTGATCAGGTTGTTCCGATGTCGGTTTATTATGTTGCCGTGCCGCGTGAGGGCCAGGAAGTTTTTCGCATGGCTCATTTAAAGAACCCATTCATTAATCCGTTATTACCTGGTCCACTGGACCTGTATAAAAACGATGAATTTTTCATTACTAGTAAATTAGACTTGATTGCTTCTGGTGGTGATTTGGATATTGGGCTTGGTGTGGAAAATGGTATTAAAGTAGCGCGCAATACAGATTATACCGAAGCTAGTTCGGGTCTCTTATCAGGTCACCTATCGCTCAAGCACAATGTGCAAATTGACGTACAGAATAATTTAGATCATCGCATTAAAATTGAAGTGCGAGAGCGTATACCGATAACTGGTGAAAAAGAAGAACAGGCAGAAGTAAAAGTAACCATGGTTAATCCTGAATGGAAGTCAGCGGACAAAGATCTGAAAAAGGCACGTGGTCGTCATCACTGGACCTTGCATGTAGACGCCCATGAAAAAGGCAGTGCCTCGTTGAGCTATCAGATCGAAATGAGTAGTAAAAATGAAATTGTTGGTGGCAATAGGAGGGAAGGTTAATGGCTGATTTAATCGATATTGATGTACCAGTTAAAGACGTGTATTTAATGGAGGACCGGGCTAAGGTGCACCGACACAATTCAGTGCATCTCAGTGCTGGTGTTCAACGTTTATGCGTCAGCGGTATTGCCCATGCTGCCTGTGATAAAACTTTATTGGTGAAGGTGAACAGTGAACAGGTAAAGATTGTATCGTCGTCTATTCATCGTGAGCGTCAAAGTGTCGATGAACTGCCTGAGGAGGATTATTTAGTACTAGAGCGAGAGCATAAGGAGAAGACTCGTCTTTTGAATCGTAACAAACGATCAGCAAAATATATAAAAGAGCGGCTTACGGTATTGTCCTCCTTGGAAGAGCACACACTCAGAGAAATACTTGAGGACGTATCATTTAACAAATCAGATAATCAACACTGGTCTGCAAATTTTACACAAATAGATGAAAATAGTAAAAAACTCATTGAAGAATATAATGTATTGAAGAAGACAATATTAGACCAAGCAAAAGAACTTGAAGATTTAACCTATAAAATGGATGCACAGGAGCTAAGTACGTTCAAATTTTTATTCAACGTACATATCGATGTCAATGTTGCTGAAGAAGGTGATTATCAATTTGATATTGATTATATTACACCGAATGCGTGTTGGCGTCCATGCCACACGGCTACCTTGCTAGAGGATGGCACATTACAAATGGACATACAGGGCTGTGTCTGGCAATGCACTGGTGAAGATTGGAACAGTGTCCAGCTACATTTTTCAACCCAGCGAGCTTCTTTAGGCGTGAAGCCACCTGAACTCAGTGAAGATTTATTGCGCGTGAAGAAAAAAGAAGACCGTGTTGTTGTGGAAATGCGTGAACAAGCAATTCAAAGCATGGGTTTAGGCAGTAAAGCGACTGAAGAAATGCCTGGCGTCGACGATGGTGGTGAAGTAGTCAATTTAAGTGCTTCAACCTTGAGTACGGTCCCCAGTGATGGCCGCTCATTCATTACTATCATTGACTCGTTTGAAACATCCTGTGAGGAGTCGATAGTGTGTATGCCAGAGTTGCAGCTGGCGGCGATTACCAAAACCAAGCAATCCAATGCTTCGTCAATCCCGTTATTGGCCGGACCTGTCGATTTAATTCGCAATAGCGGGAAGGTCGGTCGCACGTCGATAGACTATATTTCGGCAGGGGAAGTCTTTGAATTGGGATGGGGGCCAGAATCTAATATTCGCATTCAACGCCGCAGCACGGAAAATAGACCAAAGGCAGGCATGTTGTCATCGTGGGAAGAAATAGAAAAACACGTGAGCATATT
Source organism: Planctomycetota bacterium (assembly GCA_028280785.1). Lineage (GTDB taxonomy): Bacteria > Planctomycetota > UBA11346 > UBA11346 > UBA11346 > JANQLF01. The sequence continues at coordinate 12,724 of JANQLF010000300.1, read as the reverse complement.
GCTCAGTAATATGGGTGGAACCGATAAAAAGATCATTTTACAAGAGCGCATACCTATCTCTGAAGTTGAACAGGTTCAGATAGTTCAGGATTTCAAAGAAACGAGTGGTGGACAAAAGCCTGATGAGAATGGTTTCGTTAAATGGGATGTGCTGATTAAAGGCAATAAGACAGAATCTATAAAATTAGCGCACACTATTAAAAAGAAGAAATCAGTACAAGAGGCCTAGGCGGCTTCCTGATGCATTAACGCCTTGCAAAGTACTATGTTGTTGGGCACAATGTTGGCATGGACCATAGAAAGCTCGTTTATCCGGAATTCCTCAATGATCATGGCACCTTGTTTGGGGGTTATATGCTCAAATGGATTGACGAGTTTGCTTATATCACTGTTAACTTAGATTTTCCTGGTAATAAATTTGTCACCATCGGTTTGGATAATGTTGTGTTTAAGCATGCTGTGCATCATGGCGAGATACTTCGATTTGCAGTTAATCAAAAGCGTGTTGGTACGACGTCAGTTGAGTACGCCGTTGAGGTCTACGGTGAAAAAGGCGCAGGCCAAAAAGATAAGATATTATTTCAGACCAACATCACTTTTGTCAATGTGAGTGATGATGGTCTGAAAGAGCCTATTAAGCTTGATTAATCAGTTTATTTTTTCTTCAAAACTATAATAGCGACAACCTGATCCGGCATGCCAGATGCAGCCGCAGCACCGGTGCATGCGATTTCTTTGATCGACCAACCATTCTTAAGTAAATGAGGAAGTATCTCTCCTTTTTTACCACCTGCGAGATCGCTATCTCCAGCAAGGAGATGGCTGGTTTTATTTTGATACAGAATAACCACTTTCTCAGGTGACTTGATGCCTGTTTCAGCGGCAAATGCAGCGGTAGAAACACAGAGTAAGAGAATAAGTGTAAGTATGAATTTCATAATTGCTCCTTGAGGAATGTTTACTTATGGAATAACGAAGGTGCTGGTAGCGTCAATGGTATTTGGAGCAGTTTCCTTTCAGTGTAGGAATCTGATAGTCTGAGCGTAGCAGCAGAGAAATTTGTTATATTCAGTTGAGAGGCTCTTGTATAGAATACCTGACTTGGGAGATGTAAATGAGTAATGACATTCGCATAGGTACGCTTGTTGGCTGTGGTGCTAAAGCGCCGTCTTACATTAAACAAATTCAGGAACATGGATTTGAATCGTATTCGCTGACATTCTGGCAGCGAATTGGTGATTGTGATTTGCAACAATTGGCAGATGAATTGAAACCAGTCTTGGCGGAATCAGGTGCTGTTATCTCTAGTTTGGGAATATTTGGCAATCCGCTAGAGAACGAAGAGATAGATTTAGAAACGCGAGCGGATTGGGCACGTTTAATCGATGCGGCTGATCTATTTGAGACTGATATCGTTGCTGGCTTTACAGGGCGTGTGCGTGGCAAACCGATTCATGAAAGTATCCCACAATTTAAAGAGGTATTTAAGCCATTGGCAGATCAGGCTGGTGGAAAAGGTGTGCGACTTGCATTTGAAAACTGTGATATGGGTGGCACCTGGTATGAGGGTGACTGGAATATTGCGCATAATCCATTGGCTTGGGAATTAATGTTCGATGCAGTGAAAAATGACAATATGGGTCTTGAATGGGAGCCCTGCCATCAAATGGTTTCGCTTATCGATCCACTGCCGCAATTAAAAGAGTGGGTTGGCCGCGTTTTTCATGTGCATGGTAAGGACGCGACTATTCATTGGGACGTCATTAAAAAATATGGTATTCACAGCTCGGTGCACGCCGATCCAAATACGGATTTACCGATACAATTAGCGCCGTCATTTGTTGAGCATCGAACTCCTGGATTTGGAGATAGTAATTGGACGGATATCATTACCGAGCTCCGTCGCGGTGGATTTAAGGGCAGTATCGATATCGAAGGGTGGCATGATCCAATTTATCGTGATGAATTAGAGATGACTGGCCAAGTCCATGCTTTGAACTATTTAAAACAAAGCCGTGGTGGTAATTTTGTACCTAACCCAAGTGTTTAGTAACGTTTGAAAAAGGTTTTAACACCCATTCCTATGTTTAGAGAAATTGTGGCGGAAATAGTGTATTCGTCTTGATTCCCGCTTGCTGTGAATTGTGCGGATATATTCCCTGCGCGGATGCCACCGCTTGCAAATCCACCCATGGTGAGGTTGCTGACAACTCCTTTGTTTGGAATTTTTTCTAAGCGTTTAATGAAGGTTGCGCCGCCACCCCAATAGTGACCTTGATGGAATTGATGATTATACTGTCGTCCAAGGCCTATATTGTTTATCTTAGTGCCTCTCGTTTCATCAATTGAATAAGTGTTTGTATCAGACCACTGTGCTTGGTACATCGGTTGATAGGTTGTTACTGAATTCTTGACCACACGTGCCGCGCATGAGCTGCATAGAAAAACACAGCCGAGCATCAGAAATGCATAAGTTAATAGACTTCGATATTTCATGATGGATCACGTTAGCCATCTTACGATTTGCCTCCTTAGGAACCAAGAACAAAGCTGATATTTACTGTAAAAAAACTAGATAAAATAGACAAGATGTGTCCTCATGAATACCTAAACAAAAATTGAAATTTATTGAAAAAAAACTATTTTTTATACAATGATGTTAACTATGGCCTGAGTGAATTTCGTTACTTGAACAAAGGAACGATTTTGCACAATGCGCACATGTTTAAGTTCCTTCTCTCATGTAGTTTAGCGGTGCTAAGTTTAATGCTTGTATTTGGTGCTGAGCAATCTCCTCAGATCAAGCAAATTCTTGATGAATCTATTAAGGAACATCAGCTTCCCGGTCTAATTGCCGCGGTCACTGATCAAAATGGTGTTAAGTCGATTGGATGTACTGGTGTTCGAAGCATTGGGCGCCTTGAAAAAATTGCTCTAAGTGATCGATTTCATATCGGTTCATGTACTAAGGCTATGACTGCGGTTTTAATCGGTGTATTGGTGGATAAAGGTAAAATGAAATGGGACGATACTTTAGTCGATGTGATTCCTGAATTGAAGCCACACATTCATGCAGATTATCACAAGACTACGTTATGGCAGCTACTGACACATCGAGGCGCATTTCCTGCTAATGCAAAAAATTGGTGGGCATTTCAAGAAAAGCCGTTGCGTCAGCGACGTATATCTATTTTAAAGGACTCGCTAAGCGCTGGTCCACAACAAAAATTGGAGTCTTATCTCTATTCGAATTTATCTTATATGGCAGCGGGAGTGATGGCGGAGCGTGTGTGCGATGAAAATTGGGAGCAACTCATGCAGCGTTATGTGTTCAAGCCTTTAAATATGAACAATTGTGGATTTGGTCCACCTGGAACTAAAGAAAAACGGGATCAGCCGTTGGGACACGTTCTGAAAAACCAGCAATGGCAAGCTCATTATGCAGATAATGCAGAAGCACTGGGCCCCGCTGGGAGGGTGCATTGTAGCGTAGGCGATTGGGCAAAGTTTTTGAGAATATTTCTTACTGATTCCCAACAACAATTATTGAAAAATGAAACTATTAAAAAATTAATGACACCAAGCGGAACGTATGCGGGTGGCTGGGTCATTGCACAGCGTACCTGGGCAAAAGGATTGACACTGAGCCACACCGGCACCAATACCATGTGGTATGCAAATGTTTGGGTCGCACCAAAAACTAATCGGTGTTATTTGAGTATTACGAATTCATGTAATAAAGATTCCCATAACATTTGCGATCAAATAATTGGCAAGCTAATTAAATTAGACTCTGAGTAAAAACGCTACGTTAAGGTATTATTCTTGCGCCATGTCCGTGGACTATCTCCTTCGCATTGTTTGAAAACGCGACTGAAATGGTAGGGGTCATCGAATCCACATTCGACAGCGATGTCTTGAATTGACAAATTGGAATGAGCGAGCAGGTCTTTGGCGTGATCAACGCGTTGTTGACGCAACCATTGTGCTGGTGATTCGTTGGTTACTGCTTTGAACACATCATGAAAGCGACTGGGTGATAAAGCCACTTCTTGTGCCATCAGATCACGGTCCCATTTACGCGATAGATTTTGACCGACATGCATGAGCAATGATTTTATTTCCTGGGTCCGAGGATGGAGCTGCAACGTGCGCTGGGTTCCGAAGCTCAGTAACCGTTCGAGAAATAGAAGTTTACGCTTTTCGAATTGGATCTGCATTGAAATTGAATCGCCGGTGTGAGTATGGCTGTGTAAAAGTTTGTTCATGCTTTTGCGTAATTCGGTCGCATCATTTTTATTAAGCATTCTTGGAAATGTATAGTGATCAAAGATATCACTGCTGTCTTTTAATTGACAGCGAAAGTGTATCCAAGTTGTATTGATGCTTGTGTTTTTCTTTGGTGCATAAACACGATTGGGCATTTTAGGGGGGATGATCCACGCTTCTCCGGCATTGAGGCTCAGTTGTTGATCACAGTCTACATTGTAGGGCCCATTTTCGACATATTGGATTAATGCCCACGGTAATTGACGAAAGCCAGTGTCGTGGGGATGACTGCGTTGACATTGCTGTGCGGCCAAAACCTGTGGATGCATGCTGGGATCTTATCCAGTCAGTACAAATATCCATCTATATTAGGACGCGCATCCATGGTTTTATGAAAGAATATTATATGATACACGGCATAAGGAGTTACAGATGAGTAAACAAGCAGTACGATTATGCATGATTGGCGCGGGGGCACATGCATCAGCACAAATTTATCCTTGTTTTTTTCAGCTGAATAATGTTGAGATTGTAGCTAATTGTGATTTGGACCTTGAACGAGCGCGTTCAATTGGTTCGCAGCATGGTGTTCACCGTCATTATCAGGATTGGCGTGAAATGCTCACAGCTGAAAATCCAGATGGAGTGATGCTTTGTATTGGTGATAAAGCACATGCATCGCTGTCTCAGGAAATCATGGAAGCTGGTTATCATGTCTACGTCGAGAAACCACATGCCCCAAACTTGGTTGCTTCTATGGAAATGTTACGTGCGAGTGAAGTCACACAAAAAATTTGTATGGGTGCCTATAAAAAGCGCTACACACCAGCGTTCTTAAAAGCTAGGGAATTTTATACTAAAGAAGAATTCGGTGATATTTGTTTAGTACAGGGTTATCGTGCTATGGGTGGCAACAACCAAGTTGCAGGCGGATTTCACTGGCAATGGGGTTGCCATATGATTGATGCTATGACATGGATTGGTGGACCGATTAAAGAAGTGCATGCTATTAAAAATGAGAAAGATTACCGAGCGACCTGTATAAATTTGCGATACGTTAACGGTGCAGTGGGTAATTTAATATTAGCGAGTCCTGGTGGGAATTGGGAGGAAGTACGCGTGCTTGGTACAGGCATGAACGCAGTCAGTGTTAAAGACGGTCTGTTCTGCACCGCTTATCAAGGGAACGACCCCTGTGGTGGCTTTACACCAAGTTTTTCTGCTTCAGGTAATTCGTCTGACTTACAGGGATTTCGTGGTGAGATGCAGGCGTTCATTGATGCGATTGCTAATGGACGCAAGCCTGATGGGGATATTCGCGACTTATGTCATACCGCTGCCATATATGAAGCGATAGTACGATCAATTGATTCTGCGCAGCCTGAACGTGTTGAAGTTTTAGAGGCAGTGGGAGTTTAAAATGAAATTAGCACAAAAAGAATTAGGAACGTTTAAACACAATATCGCAGGCATGTTTCGCTTTGCTGAAGAACAAGGTCTTGATGCGGTTCAAATTCACTTACCTGATGAAGAACGTTTAGTCCAGATTAAATCAGCGATAAAAGAAACTGGTGTGCAAGTGGCGTCAGTGAATGCTATGTCCTGTGCTATGTTGGGACCGGATAAAACCGCACAGGAACATGAGCATCGGCAAGTAAAAAAAGCCTTGCACATTGCTGAGGAGCTTTCGGCTCCGACAGTAACTAATTTTGCAGGCTTTGATTATACGAAAACCATGGATGAAAATGCAGTCGAATTTGCACGGGTTTATGAGTGCCATGCCCGTGAGGCAGAGCGGCGTGGCTTAAAAATATGCTTCGAAAATTGCCCCATGTTTGGTGGGATGCCGTTTCGCGCACAAAATATGGCCTATTGCCCTGCGCATTGGCAATTGATATTTGAAGCATGCGATAGCACGGCTCTTGGGCTTGAATTTGACACTTCGCATACGGTTTATTTAGCATTGGATACAGCCGCATTATTGCGTCAATGGAAGAACCGTATCTATCATATCCAAATTAAAGACTGTAAATTAGACAGACAAAGGCAGCAAGACATCGGTGTCGCAGCGGGAATTCCACATAGCTTAGTGCCGCTCGGTGAGGGGGATTTGCAAGCAGAGGAAGTTTTTAACGCTATTCAGGAAATAGGTTTTGCTGGTTATGTGACTTCTGACATTGAGGGTGATCAAATGGATGCAGCGAAGCGAAATATTAGAGCAATGAAAAATGCGCTTGCTCAATTGGTTTAAACTAGTTAAGCCATTGTTCACGTGCCCACTGAACAAGAACCTTTCCTTCATACACTTCTAAAAGAATTTTGGCTCTTCACTTATAAGCAGGCGAGTGCTTGTATATTCGGTGCTTTCTTGCTGGCATTGATGTTGATTACCAAGTTTTGGTATCCAATTGACTTTTTGCATCGCTATGACTTCATTTTTTTAGCAGCGATTCTCTTCCAGGTCATCTTGTTGGTCTTTCGCTTGGAATCTAAGCAAGAGGCCTTGGTGATCATTATTTTTCATATCGTCGCGACGATTATGGAGCTATTTAAAACCTCTGATGCAATAGGGTCTTGGACGTATCCAGAGGAGTATGTTTTTGGCATCGGCAATGTGCCATTATTTACCGGTTTTATGTACAGTGCTGTTGGTTCCTATATTGCGCGTATTTGGCGTATATTCGATTTCAAGTTTTCTTATTATCCACAACGGTCGTATACGGTCGTATTGGTTGCGCTTATTTACATCAACTTCTTTACCCATCATTTTATTTGGGATTTTCGTTGGGTGCTTATCGGTGTTACTGTTCTGTTATACTATAAAACCAATATTTACTTCTTGTTGGATAAAAAGCATCGTTATATGCCATTGTTGGTCGGTTGGTTCTTGGTGGCGTTGTTTATTTGGTTTGCAGAGAATATAGCGACCTACGCCAACATTTGGATCTATCCCAACCAATCTGCAGAGTGGAAGATGGTTTCGTTTTCGAAGTTGACATCGTGGTATATGTTAATGTTGCTCAGCTTTGTGTTGATCACGCTGATTCATGACATTGAAATTTATGACAGAGAATCAAAGAGGTGATTCGACGCGGTTTAATCGCTGACCGCCAATAAAAGCTTTGAGATTATCAAAACACTGATCAATGAGGCGTTGGCGTGCAGCTTTGCTGGCCCAGGCAATATGCGGCGTGATAAAGCAATTTTTAGCTGATAACAGGGGATTGTTAGATTGTGGTGGTTCGCTACTGAGGACATCAAGCCCGGCACCACCTATTTCTTCATTGTTTAAAGCATCGGCCAATGCTTGCTCATCAACTAGCTGACCGCGTCCTGTGTTAATTAATAGGGCGTCTGATTTCATAAGCTTTAAATTGACACTATTAATAATGCCTTCGGTATCATTGGTCAGGGGGCAATGCAGCGAAATAAAATCCGATTCTTTAAACAACGTCTCCCGATCAACAAACTCGACATCGGGAATGTCTTTGGCGGTACGAGTATGCGCAATGATGCGCATGCCAAACGCACGTCCAATTTTTGCGACTGCCTGGGCAATCGCCCCAAAACCTATTAAGCCTAAGGTTAAGTTATGTAATTCACGAATTGGTTTGTGCCAAAAACAAAAATCCGGTGATTTGGTCCAGGCGTCATTGCGGACAGCTTCAGCGTGGAGGGCAGTGTGATTGCTTAACTCCAAAATATGGGCGAATACACATTGGGCGACGGAGTCAGTGCTGTAGCCTGGAACATTGGTTACGGCGATTTGATTTTCTCTTGCTGCAATGGTGTCGATTATGTTATAGCCAGTTGCGGTAACGCCGATGTATTGGAGTTGTGGCAAAGCGGTGATGTGCTCGCGCTTGAGGGGTACTTTGTTGCTCAGGACAGCAGTGACATCCTTGCAGCGTTCGAGTAGTTCCTCAGGTGCTGTGCGCTCGTAAATACTGAGTTCACCGAGCTTTTCGAAGGCTTCCCAGGATAAATCGCCGGGATTGGCAGTGTAGGCGTCGAGAATAGCTATTTTCATGTGCGCATGTTCTCGGCAGCCTTAAGTCTTGCAAGCCTAGTAGCTCGCAATCTTTACAAGCGCTTGTATTGCTGTATACAAGCGCTTGTATTGAAAGGAAACAGATGCAAACCGTCAATGAAAAATTCACTACGTTCTTCGCCAATCGCGCTTGGAAATTTCGCCAACGCATCAAGCACCATGTATTAGCTGAGCAGCAGGACTTTGAAGCGAGCTATCGTCATCTTGAAGATTATCGCGGCTTTAAAGATGCAATTGATGGTGAATTTAAGCCTTTGCATCAAGGTGATAAAATCGCTGCAACATGGGAAGTGGCGATGGTCCACTTAAAAGGATCAATTCCGCAAGAGTGGGCGGGTAAACGTGTCGTCGCCGAATTAGATTTTAATGCCGAAGCACTTTTATTATCTACTGACGGTTTGCCATTACAGGGTATCACCAATGAATCGGTCTTTGATCTCGAATTTAGTCGTGATTTATTCACTGTTAGTGAATCTGCCAAAGGTGGCGAGGCGGTCGAATTTTATTTAGAAGCTTCAACAGTGCGGCCGTGGGGTACGACGCCAAAAGATTATCCAGACACCGAGCCACAAGATCCCGAGCGCTATGGCAAGGGTTTAGTTGAAGCGCGTCGTTTCCGTTTACGTGTTTTTGATCAGGAAATGTTTGATCTATTAATGGACGTCGAGGTTCTGCATGATTTATATAATCATCTAGAAGATAAAGATGTTAAAAAAGCACAAATACTCCATGGCTTAAACAAGGCTATTGATGTCTATGGCGAAGCGCGTGGCAATGCCGCCGCAGCGCGCGAGGTTTTATCAGAGTACATGCAAATGCCGGCTCGTGCATCAGCCTTGCAAACGGCGGCTGTTGGTCACGCGCATATCGATACCGCATGGTTGTGGCCTATTCGTGAAACGATTCGTAAAAGTGCGCGTACTTTTGCCAATCAATTGCGTTTAATGGAGCGTTATCCCGATTACGTTTTTGGTGCTTCACAGCCACAGCATTATCAGATGGTCAAAGATGAATTCCCTGAATTGTATGAAGAAATAAAAGCAGCGCATAAGCGCGGTCAATGGGAATTACAAGGTGGTATGTGGGTAGAAGCTGATTGTAATGTAATTTCTGGTGAATCGATGATTCGTCAATTTATTCATGGTAAGAACTTTTATATGGATGAGTTTGGTGAGGATGTGCAGAATCTGTGGATTCCTGATGTATTCGGTTATTCCGCAGCGATGCCACAAATCATGGACAAGAGTGGCGTTGATACCTTCTTAACCCAAAAAATATCTTGGTCGCAGTGGACCGATTTCCCATACAGCACCTTTAATTGGCGTGGCATTGATGGCACTGATATTTTAACCCATTTCCCACCAGCAAACACCTACAACTGTAATATGCGCTCGTCGCAGATGAATTTCTCTGGTGAGAATTTTAAAGAAAAACATTTCCTCCCTGAATTCATTTCGTTGTTTGGTGTTGGTGACGGTGGTGGTGGACCGCGTGAAGACTTTATTGAATATGCCAAGCGCCAGGAAAACCTCGACGGATGTCCAAAGGTTAAGTTCGATTCAGCGAAGAATTTCTTTAAACGTTTACACGAACACAAAGATGAGTTGTCGACTTGGCACGGTGAGCTCTATTTAGCCTACCATCGCGGTACCTACACCACGCAGGCTCAAGTAAAACTTAAGAATCGTTTGCTCGAACAGCGCATGCGTGAATTAGAAATGCTTTACACCATGGGTTCGATGGCTGACTATCCATTAGCTGCATTTGACGATATGTGGAAGCAAATCCTCGTTAATCAATTCCACGACATTATTCCTGGTTCGAGCATTAATATGGTTTATGAGGAAACTAATAAACAGTATGATGCCTTGCTCGAGCAATGTGATCAATTGCAGCAACAGGTAGCAGCGCAAGTTCTTAGCGAAGATGGTAATGCATTGACCTTATTTAATTCGTTATCGGATACCTTTACTGGTGAAATTACTTTACCGGAAGGCTGGTCAGGTGCTGAAGGATACGCTGCACAAACGGAAGGCGATAATACTGTTATAGCCGTTGAAATACCAGCGATGAGTTTCGTGACCATTACGAAAGCGGATAACGCTGGCGCATTAAGCGCAGGTGATGCCTTAGTTTTAGAAAATGATTTAGTGCGTTATGAATTTAATAACGACGGCCAAATGATCAGTGCCTATGATAAAGAAATAGGTCGAGACATCATGCATGCCGAGGACAAAGGTAATGTCTTTAGTTTGTATCACGATCGTCCTATTAACTACGATGCCTGGGATATCGATATTTATTACGAAAACGAATTCACTGAATCGGCCACAGGCGTGAGTGCCAAACATGGGGGTAATGGTCCAGTACGTTCTAACTTGCATTTTGATCTCAAAATTGGTTCTTCGGCTATCAAACAACATGTATCCTTAACGCCAGGTTCTAAACGACTTGATTTTTACACCAGCGTTGATTGGAACGAAAAACACCAGGTCTTGCGCGTTGCCTTCCCGGTTGATGTACATGTAGAGCAGGCGTGTTTTGATATCCAGTACGGCTACACCAATCGTCCGACCCATCGCAATACAGCTTGGGATATTTCACGTTTCGAAGTCTGTGCACATAAATGGGCGGATATGTCCGATGCGGGATATGGTGTTTCCTTATTAAATAACTGTAAGTATGGATATAAATTACATAACAACGTCATCGATTTATGTGTGCTGCGTTCGCCAACTTGGCCTGATCCAGATGCTGATATTGGGGTGCATGAATTGCGTTATGCATTCCTACCGCATACCAATACGGTTATTCAATCAGATGTGCAACGCGAGGCCTTTAATCTCAATCAAACACCGGTGGTCTTTAACGGATTCGCTCAAGCAGATAATCAGCTCCCGGCAACTTTGAATAGTGAAGACATACATCTGGCCGCATTAAAGAAAGCGGAAAAAGAAGACTGCTGGATTGTGCGGGCTGTAGAAATGAAGGGTAAGCATTCTAAAGCTGAATTACAGATTCCCAATAATGCCACGTTACATCTATGTGGCATGATGGAATGGGATGAGGGTGATGCTATCGCCCATGATGGTTCAGTTACCTTGCAATTAAAACCATTCGAAATTCTTACTTACAAGCTTAAGGCTTAATGGCATGGCTGTTAAACTCGCTGATGTAGCCGCTGCGTGCGATGTTGATATTTCAACAGCATCGCGCGCGATGCGTAATGATCCGCGAGTACATGCTGATACCCAGCAACGCATTCAAGCGATGGCTAAGAAAATGGGTTACTTGCCTAATTTATTAGCGCGTTCACTCGCAGCGGGGAAAACGAATACTATTGCGATTATTGTGCATGGTTTGGAACCGGGCACAGATAATGAGCTTTTTGATGCGGCAAGTAAATATCTGCAAGAGCATGATTATATAGGTATGGTCATGGCCCATCACGGTAATATGAAAACCTATGAGCGCATTGTTGAGCAATTGGGGCAAGGTTTGGTTGATGGCGCAATCATCATTGTGGCCAGCATTTCAAACGAACGTGCCATGGTGAAAAAATTACAGCAGCGCATTCCTGTTGTTTGCTTGGATCGTGGTATTGATAAATCAAAAATACCAGTGGTCAGCAGTGAGCAAGATGTGGCGGTTGAACATTTGATTAAACAATGCAAGGACCGCGGTGTTGATAATTATATAATTACCTTTGGTGATCATAATACATCAGCCTTGGATCGCAGCAATGCGGCGAAAGCATTGCTTAAGGGTAAGCATACTATTTATGGTGATCCGAGTGATGATTTCGATTTTTCAAATATTAAGAATTCTTGTGCTCTATTGGTCTCGTCGCAGTGGCATGCAACACATCTCATGCAGGGCTATGCGGAGCATATGAAAGATCTCACGGTTTTTATAGGCTGGTTTGATAAATGGCATGGTGATTGTTTCCCTGCACAGGAAGTCTTCGTAGCGGTTCAGGATTTTGAGTCGATGGCTCAGCATGCCGTTGCCTTATGCCAAAAGCTAATCGCTGGTGAACAAGCGGATGCTAAAATTGATGTGCAGATTAAAGAGTTTCAGCACTTTCGCTCACAATTTACTTAATGATCTTGTCCGCCCTGTTGGCGCATGATTTTCGGACTTACGCCGAAGTGTTTCTTGAAAATGCGCGAAAAGTGAAAGACGTCATTATAACCAACGCGTTGGGCAATTTGATTAACGCGCAGCATGTGATTGCTGAGTAAGTATTTCGCGTGTTCAAGACGTTGTTTGATGACGAAATCAACAGGGGAGCAGTCAAACTGCCGCTTAAATTCACTGGATAAATGGGATGTTGATAGGCCGATGTAATCAGCCAGTGATTTAAGGCTTAAATCTTGGTCTAGGTTATTGGTGATGTGGCGT
>JANQLF010000205.1 GCA_028280785.1 Planctomycetota bacterium | reverse complement strand
GGATTTAAACTATATATTTCCTCCATGAAGGCAGCGAGCGTTCTGATAGTACTTCTCCTCCTTGGTTTATACTTAGGCCTATCTACTAGCGTAGAGCATGAAAATGTTGAGCCGAATAGAGAGGAACAAAACGCCAACAGCGATTCCACGACGCAATCAAAACCGATAAGTCTCACAGCACCGTTAACCACCATTATTTATGCCGATAAGCCCTTTGACGTTGACGCAAACAGCATTCGCTTTGCTTGTGAGATTCCCAAGAATGTACCTAAGGATCTGGGCCTTGGTGTTTTTCTTGCAGATGATGATGGGAATTGGTTTATGCGCATGGTCAGCGATGACTTAGTGCCCGGTAGAAATAATATTGAAATTCCAATTGATGTAAACGACCATTGGCAATCAACCCCAGAACACTATGAATGGAATAACTACCATCTTCAATTAGTGCGTAAATTTGGCGTCTATTTTTGGTCGCAAGAACACAACAATACATCCATTAACATTTATAACATTAGCTGCGTTAACAAGACCGTTCAAAAAGAACAAGATGCTTTACATATAGTAAATTTACAGCTGCAAAACGTAAATGAATCTGGAAAAGCGCACGGATTTTGTGGTGAACGTTGGGAAATGCATTTTCAGCTTAATAAGCTACCGAAAAATCCCTATAGCACCGCACAATTACAAAGTGATTTACACGTCCAGTCTCAACACGGCCAATTTACTATCCCTGGATTTTTTAAAGAACCCCAAGAACTCGTCGATGGCGGTGATAGCGAACGCAGCATCCCAAATGGGCCAAATGTGATATGCCATAGATTTCGCCCGCGCCAAGCAGGGCAGTATCAATTATCACTCGAAGTTAACTGTGAAAGCGAGACCATCAACGTTACTTTACCTGATTTAATTGTGACCGGCGATGATTGGGATGATTATGTCAGAAATTCACAAAAGGATTCCCGGTTCTTTTCTATCGGCAAAAATAACGACACATTTTACTGGCCGGTTGGCATAAATCTTCGCTCAGTCAATGATGCCCTCAGCAAATCAGCTTTAAAAACAATCTACACGCCCGCTCGTGGCAGCCTTTCCTACGCAGCTTACTTCAATCGCTTAGAACGAGCTGGCGTTAATGCTATCGAAATTTGGATGAGTAGCTGGAACCTTGCCTTTGAATGGATCGATGATTGGCCCGGCTATCACGGCATAAACGGTTATCACGCAGCCCATACACAACAGCTCGATGCGATATTAGACGCAGCGTATCAACACAATATCCGCGTCATTCTTTCATTCCGCAATCACGGCCAAGCCTGTACCATTCGTATATTACAAGGCAATTGGCATTTAAACCCTATGAATACTAAAAATGGCGGATTTATTAGCGACGCTAAACAATATTTTACACATGAACAAGCACTGCGCTTACAAAAAGATTATCATCGTTATTTATGCGCACGCTACGCTGATCACCCGTCGATTATGTTTTGGAAATTGTGGTCAGAAGTCGATCTGACTGCTGAAGGTTTTCCCGATTATCACCAACGGCGCAGAAGCAACGCCACTATAAGAGATTGGCACGCCGACATGAGCAAGCATTTGCAGGACCTTGATATTTATGATCACCCCGTCGCCACGCACTGGAGCACTGATTATAAATTAGCAGATCCCGAAATCATTAAGCTAGCAACGATGGATGTCGGTTGTCTCGATGCCTACCACTGGGATTCCTTATTCAGAAAATCCTATCTGTATAACAAATTAACGAATTCGATGATTCACCCACGGCAGGGCTTGAATCATTTAATGAAGCCAATTGTTGTCACGGAATTTGGCGGTAGCCCCTTTGCGGCAAAGCCGAAGAAATTACTCGCCGAACATCGCAGCGGACCATGGATAGGCTTGGTCTCTGGTCATGGCATGAGCCCGTTTTTATGGTGGTATGAATGGGTCGATCAAAATAATTATTGGCAACCTTATCGCGCAGTCCAAGCATTCATCCAAGGCGAAGATTTACGCGGTGATAAGTCACGTACTGTTGCGCTGAGCAATTCTTCAGAAACAGAAGTGTGGACGCGAGCCTGGGTTAAACCTGGCTGTTTACTTGGCTATTGCCTCGACAAGCAATGGAGTCACAGCGGAGGCAATGGTAAACTTCATGGCAATCTGCAAATAACTTTCGGCGAACAAATTCGCGCGGGTTCCTTTTCCATCGAATGGTGGGATGCAAGCCAAGGATTAATTATTAAAAAACACACGCTGAAACATGATGGTGGCCGTTTGACCATTTCTGCGCCTGATTTTAGAAAACACCTAGCGCTGAAGTGCAAGAGACTGTAAATTACCAAACAATGTCCAATCCCTACCAAACACCCCAAGAGACAGAACAACAAGATAGCGACAAAGTTCACATTAAATATGAACTAGTCACCGACGATTATCACATAATTGCCCTGGTTTTTATAATGGGCCGATTCAAAGTCTATCTTGATGAGGAACTCGTCTACAATGACCATAAATGGTGGCGACTTAAAGAAGTGGCAAACTTTGAAAAAGATGGCAGGGAATTCTGCGTAACCGCCGTTTCAAAATTAAGCACGTATTTGTGTACGCTAACTGTTAACGGCGAAGAAGTTGAACTGGGTGATGGCATCTGGCACCCACCTCACCTTGCTCCCGCTAACGATAAAAAGATTGGCGTTTTGCCATACCTCGTATTTTTCCTGTCAGCCTTTCTTTCATTTTTCCTCGTCGCATATTTTACCTCATCATGAACTAGGACTAGGTGCTTGCACATCATTACCCTTTTTAATTAAACCAATCCACGTAAGAAACGCCACCACTAGCCAAATAACCAGGTAAGCAAGTAAAAACCCATGCCAATAAATCTCTAATTCGATTGGTGAATGTGTAATCTTTCCTGACTCCAATTCTTTCAACGGATCGTCGGATGAATACATATTACCTGATGATGTCGTACTAAACGAAGCCCTGCCCACAAGCGGCGGAACGCTATAACTAAAAATATGAACTTCACCTAAATAATTATATACAAAATCACCTTTGACTCCAACCTTATCACCATAAGACGAAAACCGTAAATTATCCACCTCTGGCTCAGTAGGTAATAGAAACGCTAGAATTAAAAAGAAGATGTAAAAATATGCCGCGAGAACTGAGATCCTCTTCCACACAGACCTTGATTGTACTGCTTGATTAGTCATACGAACCGAAGACTACTTCGACAAAATCATATTTTTAATTTCTTTATAAGATGTGCTGCGTTGATTGACGCGAATCTTATACTCTCTATTGCCTACCGAATAATGAATTACCGTATAAGAACTCAAATCGCCCCATATAGCAGACTCAACTAATATAATCGACGAGGTGTTGATCATCAGCTCGCGCTTACCTTCTTTAACAATTAAAAAGCCAGACGTTCGGCTGATCGATGAACTCTCTTTATCGATGGTAATGACCGACTCCACACAGATAGCAGAACCTAAAAAGCACAGGGAAAGCAATAATACACGAATCATAGGGAATCTCCTTGGCAGCCAATCTATTTATGCGACATGCTAAACAAAGGACAAAAACAGGATTCAATAAATGACCTCCATGGAAATTGACTATCGGGCCTATTCTTTGCTGATATAGTTCCCCGCCTCAGCATGGATACTCATCACCCTACCGATCCTCACACAAACAAGATTGTGTCTAAATATATTGTTTACGCTGTATCAGGACTCGTCATCGCACTGATGCTGTATGTCGGATCTTATCTAGCACTGCGCACACACGACAGAACTGATGAAGCATTTTCCTTATTTCATATTTTCGACACGCATTACGTCATTTGTCGAACTGATCTCGCTCGCCATCAATTCCAAGAAATCAAAGCACACGAAGAAAGCCTCGGTAGACACGTAGGCAATGGATATTTAAGTTACGTCGATGGACCCGGCGGTGGCAAGTGGACGCTTATTTTTCTACCATTATTAAAAATCGAGAGTTCTTTACGATGAGCTAGTCGCCCTACGCTCAGCATTTTTTGATTTATACTGTTCAAAAAATAGAAACACATCACGCATAGAGTTTTGCTTCCCTAAACTTCCTTACCAACAATGGAACAATCATTGAAAGCAAGCTCATCAAGACTAGATGAAAGGCAACGTCCGCTAAAGAAATCGTTGGCGGAGATCCCTCCAAACCAAATTTCTGCCACTCTGACTCAGCATTAACACGACTTGCAAACATTTGATAAACATACCAAGATTCGAGCATCAGCGTCGATACAACTGCCATGGTGTATTCAAAGCCGCGACACATCCAGGCCATGACAAAGCTGCCGAATAGCAAAAACACAAGTCGATCGAAAAAGGTTCCAAAAACGCCCGCGTGATTAAGAAATCCCACCACTACTGCAACTAACACAGCAAGTAAAATATAGGAGTATTTAAACGGATAAGCGTTGGCTATCAGCTCATCGTTATCTGGGCTTTCATAAGGGTTTGTTTTAGTCGTTGCCATTCGATTGTTCTTATCGATTTGGACGAATCCACAACGGCGGCCAATCATTGAAGCTAATTACTTCTTCAGATTTACCTATCATTAATGTATAAAGTTTTTCTTCTGGAAAGTCATTAATCCTAATCCAATATTCAATACTCTCATGTTCGGTCCTTAACGGGTAGACAGCATCGCCTGTATTTTGCCATTTTAGTGATAATGAAAAATAAATTGTGTTCATAAGCGCCTATTTAATAAATTATCGGCCTACCGCTTGGAAATTCACCCTCCCAACCACATGGAAAATGACCAACCGAATACCAATAGCTTTGCGCACAGTAAAAACCCGGTGGAATGATAGCCGAAAATTCAGCCTCAATGCAAACATGCAACAAATCCCATTTTGCTGTGTCCAAAACTTCCTTATGAACTTCTAGATTGACCGAGTCAACAAATCTAGTGATGCGAGGACGTATTTCTTCAACAACCTTGTTCCACTTAGATGTACTATCCCTGTCTCTCCTTAATAATTCTCCTCTATAATTTTCTCCTAAGTTTAAACAAAAATTATCCCAATCGCATTTGTCCATCACATCCATTGCCTCATACCAGCTTGACACGATGCGCGGTGTTTTCACTGCCTCACCCTCCCGCCCCACACTTGAGAAAAGTTTGAAATCTTCTATTGCCAATAAGGTTTCTTTCGCTGAACCGTTCATTAGTTAGAATTCTCTACCTTGGGTTTTTTGAAATGAATATCATCAATTGCAACCTTATCAGATTCAAAAATCTTCTTGCCCACTATCAGCTTTTGGATTTCTTCCCGCTCACCATCAATGACAACAGTCTGTTTTACTATTTTTGCATCAATCGTATCCAAAATTCCAACCGCTGCACTTTCAAAGTTTTTCCACCAACCCCATGTCACAGGCTCATCGCATAACAAAAAAAGGAGCCAACCCATCAATTCGCCTTTGGCAGCATCCATGTAATACTGCGATTCATACTTTATACCCCTGTTATCTAAGTCCTGAAACAGGTCTGTGCTAAATGTGGCCTCTAGCTTCAAATAAAATTGCATTGTTCTACGCTCCAATCTATCATCAAAAGCTTTGGGATCTGAAAAAACTAGTCGTCTGTGGCATAAAACCCCGATTTCCCATGATCCTTACAAAACTTCACAAAACATTCGACTGCATTTTTAGCCTTATCGCTAAACGGCTCATCCACTTTCCAATGGTCCAATATATCTATCAGGTCATTTAGATCGTACCTACGCCCATCAATTGCAACTGTGAAATCCTGAAAACCCTTAATATACCAATCATCCCAGAGCAGCTTGTTTTTCTTCAGGCCCATACCCACGTCCTTAGCATGCTCCTCATCCACCGAAACACCATGCAGCCTTATACCGACTCTTTTCCCATCAATCTTCACCCAAAATGCCCATTCTCCTGTGCAGTTTGTACCGCAAATCGGACAGGGATTATAGTTGTCTAAAATGAAATAAACCTGGAAAGTGCCATTGCGTTTTTTACCGCGAAGCATGCCGCTGTATGCATAATTCTCGAATAAATTAAAGTCGAAGTCGTCAGTCATTGTCAGCCAAAAACCCATTCGTTAAATTCACCGCACCCTCTTTGCCAGTCGCTAAGTCAAGCGTCCTTATGAAATCACAGTTGTGTGCTGCGGAACTATTGCAGACCATTGTCCCCTTATAGGGCAAGTCATAACACACAGGTTCGATTCGACCAATTTGCTCCCCTTTAATCGCATCTACAACGATCGTATAATTATGATCATAAGCCGATATAGCTGCGCCAAACAACGTGCCATCGCCAGAAAATTGACCAACACCCATGTGATCTTTACCAATTTCTTTTTTCAGCGAAATTGACCATACAATGGACCAATTAATTCGATCAATGCAGTGTAACCCCTTTTTCTTATCAATGGCAACAAATTGATCTGAACTAGGACTCTGTTTTAAATCGAAGAATGTTGCATCAATTGGAAGGTATAAAAATTCCGCCCCACCGGTCTCCATTGATATATTAATCAATTCGCCCTTTTTTCTTGATGGCACAACTACGTGATTGCAGTTAACCAGCATACAATCAAGGGCCCCTACTCCCAAAATCTGGATTGCCTCCGAAGTCTCGATATCAAGCAGCAACACCTTAGAGCCTGATTTAAAAAGTAATTTCTTGCCAGTTTCGTCAAAAGTACCGAGCGGACTAATTTGGCGATAAGGAAATTCATTAAGCAATTCGCCTGAACCAAGGTCGTAAATCGCTAGGTCAGCACTGCTCCAATAACCTAAAGCAAGTCTGTTGGCCTTTAACAATAATGCACAATCGTAATCATCGCTTTTGGCGGAAATCGTCTTGCCGATTTGCTTCATTTTTTGATCATACACTGAAATGGAATAAGCCTCATTGTGGTAAAGGTTAATTCCGTTTTCGCCAAAAACTAAATTGGAATACTTCATTATTTATTCTTATCTGTCCACGGGTTGGTCATCAATCCTGACTTTATCAGTGCTCGAGATATAAGATTATTCCGATACTTAAACGGTATTGTTCGCATAGGCAATTTATTACCCTTGCTATCAATTACCCCACTGGGAGCCAACAGTTCTCTTTCACCCGGCCCTTCTTCAATCCACGTAGATAAGGGTACCTGTATAGTTCCATGAGGGTGTTCGATTGTCACCATTACGTCATCTTTCATAGGTAATTCACCATGATTCCGCAAAATAGTATATTAGTTGGTCCTCAACATTAATCGCCAAACCATGCATTTTACCATGATTCCATATAAAAGTGCCCGTCTCTTTGTACGGCTTTGATTCAATCACACCAATCTTCCACCCCTTACCAAATTGGCCTTGTTCTTCATTTGTTATATACTGTGGTAATGGCTTGTCGTTATTTAAATTTTTCCCGTCGCTAATCCATCCATCAATGGGTCCTTCTGCGGTATAACTAAATTTCTCCGCATATTTATCCCAAACTGCTTGTGGATTTGAATTTTGAAATGATGCATGTAACCGTGAACCGCCCTGCATGATCGCTGGCATATAATATGCGGTTTTTAGTTTTTCCAGTTCTTTAGGAAAATGGCCAATAGATTTTGCAAGATTCGGATCAGCCAAGCCCTTTGCATACCGTTCACCGGGTTTCATTTGCTGTAATTCTTTGATTGGCTTCAGAAAATCGCCCTCAAATAGCTTTGCTGATTCAGAGTCATTAATCTCTGCATCAAACAGGTTTTTATCATCAACTATTTTCGTCATAAATTTATTGACATCATTGACACATTCTGCCTCTAAGTCTCTCCACTCTTGATTGCTCAATATCACCAGCGAATGCGTATCCTCGTCTAAAGACAATGTTAAAACACGAACGTCATATTCTTTTGCAAGGAACTTCTTTATGGAAAATATTGTTCTATATCGATCACCTGAGTTCAACTGAAGTGGTACAGGGATAAGCTTATCATTGTACTGGATGTTTAAATCATCACCTTTCCAAATCGGTTTTAATGATATACCCAAGTACTTTCCTACACCTGCTATAATTCCGTCATCCTCGGCACGCCAATCCACTCCGTAAGACAATTGATCGCTATCCCTTATGGTTAATAGAGCATCTTCACTGCCATTGTTCAAATGCATTAATATTTGATTATACTTGTTTATAACTTTGCCCGTTGCCATATTTGATTTATCGACAGATGAACCTGTAACCAAACATGGTGGACGCAATTTCATCACATGGTGAATCGCCTTTGAGACATCCCCTTCTTCGCTGGCCTTAGTAATATAAATTATAATCGGACCTTCTTTTATTAACTGTTCATCAATTACTACGTCAAACTCTTTCTGAATGTCAATTAACATTTCATTATTATCTGATTTCCAAAGCGCTAATTCCAACGCCTGTTCTTTCCAGGAGGGTTGAAGAATTTTATTTACAACAATTACCACTACAAAAAACGCAATTAATGTCGCTAACAGAATAATTTTGTAGTTGCTTGTTGCCATTTGACCGTTCATTTCACATCCGTGTCGCAATTAATGCAAACCACATTAAGACTGCTGTGAAAATTAAACCAAAGACATTTACAAATAAGGTAACAGTGTTAATTACCCTTGTATGTTCTCCATGCGACAAAGATGTCATTTTATAAATCAACCACAATGGAACAAGAAATAATAAATATGTTGTTATCCCCAGAAAAGAATATAGCAGCCAAATTAATAGAAAAACACAGAATAGCCAAGCAACAGATATAACTAAAAGATCCTTTGCCTTCTGTCTCTGTTCGCGCTCAATCCTACCATCCATACCAGACTGAATTGAATTCTCAGTATCACTATCACTCATGACTGATTATTTCTCATAAATGCTACAAATTTTTTATAATTCTGGGCATAACTTGGAACCATCACAGTTTTTCCATCCTGAGAAATTACCACCTGATCCATGTCATCCGTTCCTGGTGCATCCATTATCGAATAGGGCATTATTAAATTTATCTCATCGGACATGTCATTATGCGTAAAAACGCACTTCTTATCCGCTGTATCCACCTTGATGTCTAGTCCTATATTTTGCTTAGATACTCCAATGTGATCAAAACTTACTTTTAGCATAAACATTGAAGCCCCAGCAAAGAACACCATTAGAAACAAAAACTTTTTATCATCACCAAAAAGATCCCACTCTCCTTGGATGTGAAAAAGTATAGCTACGGCGAAACACGGTAATACCAAAATGAATATTACAGATATTCGATAGAAATAATGCCTTAGATATTTGTTAACTTCTTTTTTGGTGCAGTAGCAGTGGATTTGTTCACTTTCCATTAGGTTACAATGTATTTAAATAGCGAGAGATACAATTGCTAAAGTGGGATTTTATGCGAGCAGGTTGCACGGTCGAGCCGCATCGAGACCCGCGTCCCAGGTACGATCTCATTAATTCAGCGCTAGGTTTCCATAGAACTTTTAAATTAAGTACTGCGGTGTTCTGCGAGGGTGAGGACACCCTCGTTCCCAGGGGAAGTGCTGCTGCAACAAAAATACAATAAGCCGCGAGGCAGCGCAGCGTCCCTCGCAGCAGACACAACACACCTACCGACAATAAAAAAGCGTGCGTTTACACTCACACCGAAGGGCTCGAACCGCGAGCAGGTAAATTCGCCTTTAGCGAATTTAGCAGAGCACCTGCGTGCTCTGCGGCCTGCGCAGCCCGCGGAGCTCCGCGTAGCCGGTAGATCGCAAAAGCGATCCCAGGTTCCTTTAGGCGAACGCCGTAAAGCCATCGCGCACTGCGCGATGGGAGCCCTGGTCAGCGCACCCTTCCGCTACCAAAATCAATTACGAGTAGAAACAAAAAACCCTGACCAAGATTGGCCAGGGTTGTTTGGTGCGCCGACCAGGGCTCGAACCTGGGACCCACTGATTAAAAGTCAGTTGCTCTACCAACTGAGCTATCAGCGCACATTTCCAGCAATATTAGCTAGAAGGGCGGGACAATAGTGGCCACAGCGCCGTACACAAGTGTCTTACAGTGCAGAACCTACTACTTCGTTGCGAGCGCCTCTGCGCCATCGAAGGCATCGATCGCATAAGCTGGCTCATCACCGTTTACCAATGCGGCCATGATCGCGACGCTGATTGGGGTCAGCAGGATACCATTGCGAAAATGACCGGTGCACATGCTCAAATGATCGTTTATGCGGGCAAAAATAGGCTTGCCGCCCGCCAAGCGTGGACGCAGTCCGGTCCAGGTTTCCAAAATTGGTGCATCGGCGAGTGCTGGCACAACAGTGCGCGCCCCCTGCACCAAGCTATCCACCGAGTCTGGATTATCGGCATGGTCGAAACCAACGTATTCCATGGTCGATCCAACGACGATGCCGGTGCCCTGTCTACCGACTAAATACGCGTGGCGACAATGGACAAAGTGCTGCAAGAGATGCGGGTCAGCATCAAAGGCCAGCATCTGACCCTTCACCGGCTCACCACTCAAGGTCAAGCCGCACAGGTCACTGAGCTGTGGTGTCCAAGCTCCTGCTGCGAGCAGAATTTGATCACAGTCGAATTCCTGACCATCAGCTAAACATAAGTGAGCCGCATTGATAGAGGCGGCGGCGTTGCCGTAGTGCAGCTCAACACCCATCTCGACACAGCGCTGACGCAGATGCGCACTAACCTGGCGCGGATCAACGTGACCACCTGGTAAAAAGAGCACGCGTTCAATGGCGGGGCTGAGCGCTGCTTCAGCTTGATGCACTTCATCCCCGGCTAACCAACGCAGCTCAGCGCCTGCTGCATTGAGCGCAGCTACTTTTTGTTCGAGCTCGGCTATATCGTCACCAGCTAAAATAGGTTCGAGGCTACCATGGGCGCGAAAATCAACCTGCTGCTGTGTTGCACCAATGTCCTCAATGAACTGCGGCCATAAATCAAAACTGGCGCAGCATAATGTCCATAAGTCATCTGGCGCATGCGCTTCACTGTGCGGTGCCAACATTCCCGCTGCGGCCCAAGATGCTTCTTTCGTTTCACTATTGGCATCACAAAGGACTACGTCATGGCCATCACGTGCTAAACGCCATGCACAGGCCAAACCAATTATGCCACCACCAATGATACCTACGCGCATTTTACCATCCGAATAAAAGATATATTTTTTGCAGAATTAACGTTAATAAGAAGGTTGCGACGATGATGGCCATTGATGAGGCCACTACAGCCGAGGTACAAGCATCACCAACACCAGTTGCACCACCACTGGTTTGCATGCCCTTGCGACAGGAAATCAATGCGATAATCGCACCGTAAATAATGGTTTTAAATAAACCGGTCAGAATATCCCAGCTATCGACAAAGTCTGCGGCGTGACTCCAATACGCTGCTTTATCAACTCCCCAAATTGTGGTAATTAAATAAGCAGCGCAGAAAATACCGGCAAAGGTACCCAGCGCGGTTAAAAATGGCATTAATAAAACACAGGCGACAAATCGCGGCACAAATAAATATTGCACCGGGTCCGTACCCATAACACGTAAGGCATCTATTTGTTCAGTTACTTTCATCGTTCCGATTTCAGCAGCAATCGAAGAACCAACACGCCCAGCAATAGTCAAACCAGCCAAAACTGGCATCAACTGCGTGGCCATCGAAAAATTCACCATCGCACCGACCATATTTTCACCATTAAATTGCGACAAAGTCGAATGCGTTTGCACCGCCATCACTAAACCGATGCAAATACCGGTTAGAATCACAATCGGCAAACTTAAATAACCAACATGATAGAGCTGTCGCACCATCACCACGCGACGCGGGGGATTATAAATCAAGGTCCGCATAACCGCGACAAAGAGACGGCTCACTTCGCCAACCGCCACCGTCAATACCATCGCTTGGCTACGCACATAGAGAATCTGTGCACCGACATCACTGATGTGCTTACGCAGTCGCCTATGTACCCAACCCGCTGCTTCTGGCATGTCTCAAGCTATACCAATTTTTCCACCAATTGCCATTGTCGCCAAGCAGCCGTGAGCTAAACTTTGCGCTGCATGCGACATATTTGGCAACTCGACGATACCCATTACTGGCATGTGATTAGCAGCGAAACCCTGCGATTACTCGACAACTGGGAACTGCGCAGTTTTTTCAGCGGTCGCGATCTACTCTATGGCCTCGAAGAATGTGCTGAAAATGCAGAGCTGTGGCCAAGCATCATTTTAATGGACTTTTATCTCAACGGCGAACGCGGTGATAAAGTCACCCAAGCCATTCGCGCATTCCAACATCAACAAAAACACGTAACCATTGTAGGATTCAGTAGTGTGAAATCGTGTAGCCAGCAAATTGTTCAGTGCGGTGGCGATACGGTGTTAACCAAGCGAGAAACCGGCAACGGTATTAATCATCATTTGTTGGATTATTTACAAGAGTATCCGCTGTAATGGTTTCTTGTTTTGGGTTTTTAGATTAAACTGGCGATTCACGATAACTAAGAACCAGAAACCAAGAACCAATCAAGTCTTCTTCGCTTCTCCAGCCTTCTTCAACGCAATGGTAAATATCACCGGCCCAACCAATTCATGAATCGCAATACCGGCAATAACCACGGTTTGCAAACTGGAACCCCAATCAGGGAACTGCGTTGAAATAATTGCCGCTAAACTAATTGAGACACCGGCCTGCGGAATCATTGCTGCCCATAAATTGCGCCGCACTGATGGTTCTAATTTACTTGCCTTAGCCGCAAAACCGACACTCGTGAATATAGCGATGGCACGAATGCTGACCAAGCCCACGATAATTAACCACGCATCATAAAGCGCATGCATATGTAATTTTAAACCTGCTGATACAAAGAATAAAATAAAGACCGGTGCTGCGACTCGAGCCAAGGCACTTTCCAGATGATGCACACCGTATTCACTGCGCTGACCAAAGTTTTCACAAGCAAAACCAGCCGCCAATAAACAAAACAACGGCTTAATGCCCATAATCGGTTCGAGGACAGCGACTATCGTTGCCACACCAACCAAGAGCCAGGTTAAACGAAAGTCCGTACGCTGTGAAAATATGCGCAACACATAGCCAATACCAAATCCCACAACAATTGAAATTAATATTTTTAATAAGGCACCAAATCCAGCTTTCGCTATGCCCGACTCGCCGCTACTGGCATCCATCGACACAGCGACAGCCAGAGCGATGGTGAAACCTAAAATAACTACCACATCTTTGAAAACCGAAACACCCATAGCGGTCTCGGTCAAGGGTCCTTGCGCCTTCGCTTCTTTAATACATGAAATGACAACCATAGGACTGTTGGCCAAAGCAATAATACCCATCAATAAGGCAATAATCCATGCTGGCATTTTTGCTGCTTCGGCAATCTGCGCAAACGGCATCGACGACCACAACATCATCACGGTGATCATGATCACCACCGGTACACACATCGTTTGCCATAACACCACATTTAAAATACCACGTAAACGTGCGCGCAGCCAAGCCATACGAATTTCAACGCCAGCCATTAACGCAATTAATCCAATCGCCAAATCCTGCACAAAGCGAATATGATCAAAATCATCCGTTTGAATTAATGCCATACTCTGAACCGGACTCTCTGGTCCGATCAATACACCCATAATTAAAAAGCCAGTTAAATGCGGCAAACGAAAATGATGTGCAACGCGGCCACCAAAGGCACCAATGATTAAAATAAATCCTGGGACCAAGAGTTTACTATGCACATTAAATGCACCCTGTGAAAATTGCTCACGCAAAAATGGCTCTATCCACATCAATCCAATAACCGCTAAAATCAGCAATAGGACATCACCTGCGATCTGCGCAGCAGGATGTTGGAGCAATTTGCGTTTGACGTCGATAGACTCGGCAACCATGGGCGCGCATGGTATTCATGGTTTGACTCGAACAATGGCCCGGCGCATAGCGCTTATCACTTGTATGTGCCTGTTGATAAACAGATTTATGACATGTTCAGTGCGTCAGATCAGCATCTTTATGTGCACATTCCCTACTGTGCAAAGAAATGCCCCTACTGTGATTTTAACTCCATCGCTGGACGTGATGACGAACAGGCTGCTTATGTTGATGCACTGCTCAAGGAGCTTGATAAGCATCAGCATAAATCCTATCGCACGATATTTATCGGCGGTGGGACACCTACGCATTTAGACGCACCCTTGCTTGAAAAATTATTAATAGGCATGCGCGAACGCATTGCCCTTGACGATACTTATGAATGGACCTGCGAGGCTAATCCGGGATCAACGGATCAGGAACAATTACAGATATTAAAAGATCACGGTGTTAATCGCATCAGCATTGGGATTCAATCAACTCATCAGCACCATCTCGAATTTCTTGGGCGTATTCACAACAAAGCAGAAGCAATGCATGCCTTGGAATTAGCCTGCTCTTTATTCCCCGCGGTCTCCTGTGATTTTATTTTTGGTTTACCAGAGCAAACAGAAGCTGAATTACTGACTGATTTGCAGGTTTACGAAACCTATCAGTTGCAACATGCTTCGGTTTACCATTTAACCATTGAACCTGGCACTGAATTTCACGGTTTATATCAACGCGGTGTTTATGAGGAAATTGATCAAGACAGTAGTTGGCATTTACTCTCGTGTGTCCGCGACCGCCTAGCTGCATTAGAACTGCATGCCTATGAAACCAGTAATTTCGCCACAGCCGATAATGCGTGCCTGCATAATTTAGCCTATTGGCAACAGCGCGATTATGATGCTGTTGGTGCAGGTGCCGTCAGCACACGTAAAAGCCTACGGCAAACGCGCTACAGACATCCCCAACAATATATTGAGGCAATCAACAACAATGAAGATGCCATTTGGCAAGCAGAGCAATTAAGCTTACAAGATAGGCTCAACGAAGCGTGGATGCTTGGACTGCGTTTAATACAAGGGGTCAAGAAACAAACGCTTCAGCAATTTGGTGATGATGAGCAACGCTGGCGCCCCCTTATCGATGATTTTAAACAGCAGGCCTACATGAGTGAAGATAATACACATATCCGTCTGACCGATAGCGGCCGACCATTACAGGATTACATCACCAGTAATTTACTAGTTATAGATTAAATTATTTTGCGACTGATGACGAGCGGCTCATGCGCTGCCAATCTAAATCACAATAAGCAGGTTCTTTTTCACTGATAATTCCGCCAACGGTTTCGTCGCCTAATTTCACCAAACTACGACGCAAGCCAGCATCACTTTCTTGCTCAGGCAAATTAGATAAGACCTCGCATTTACCCAATGATTTCTCAGGCACTTCGACAGCCGTTAAGATAATTTCATTATCAGTTAAATTGCAATCGGGGGCATGTAAAACAGTGAATGTTTTATCAGATAAACAACGCACAATAAATGCACGGATGGTGCCAATCTGCACTGGCACATGCATTAAAATTTCACCATCATCTAATTTAAGGCCACGAATACTATACGTATTTAATGGCTCAGCTTTATTCTTCACCGATAACGGTGGCATGGCGATGCCAAAGCCTTTTTCGCCAAGCATATTCCAGGTTTCTTGATTGACTAAGATTTGATCGCTGCACGCAGTTGCCTCAATACGCGATGCGGTATTCACCGTGTCACCAAGCACCGTATATTCCACACGATCTGCTGAACCAATATTACCGGCAACCACTGGACCGGTCGCTAGGCCAATTCCCATGGCGATCTGCGGATGATCTGTTTGACTTTGCGCATAATTAAACGTCGCTAAAGCCGTTTGCATATTTAATGCTGCGGTCACACCTTTAAATGCCGAATCATCATCGTTAAATGGTATACCCCAGAACGCCATAATGGCATCACCGATAAATTTATCGATAGCACCGCCTGTTGTCTCAATACATGGCACCATTAAGTCAAAATAACCATTCATCATTTGAATGACTTCTTCCGGACTTAATTGCTCTGACATGCGAGTAAAGCCAACCACATCTGAGAAAAAGACTGTTCCTTGGTAACTACTACCGCCTAATTCAATACTAACATCACCATCAAGACATTGATCAGCAACCGGCTTCGGCAAGAAACGCATTAAGTTTCGACGCGTAATGGCATCGCTCTCTTGCTGTTCGAAGAGCAGTGCGTTTTTAATCGCAATGGCAACTTGGACGCACACGGTGGCCGCCAATTCCATATCGTCATTGGTAAATGAACGACGACGGTCAGGCGTGTCGATTAACACAAGGCCTAAGACTTCATCTTTAACCATTAACGGCACAACCATCGCACTACGAATATTTAACGAAATAAGCGACATGCCCTGGTCGAAATCAGCATCGCCACCATCTTGATAAACGATAATTGATTTCTTATCTAAGGCCGCATGACATAAAGATCGCGAAACCGTTAAGTTCTCATTCGATTTTTGTCCACGCTGATGGTTAAATACAGGAATTAACGATTCGACTTCATCACCAAGCATAATAAATCCGCGGTCTGACTGCGGAAATATTTTAAATAAACTGTCGATAACCGGCGCGTAAAGATCTTCTAATTTTGCAATGTTCGCCAACTGCTCTGAAACTGACATAATCGCTTCGAGGCGTTGTTGCGCTGCAGAGACGCTGACACTCGCCGGCTTAGGCATATCGATCATCGACATCGACATGCTCATGTTGAGATCTTCTTGGATCTCCTCTTCGCGCATGCGAAAGCTAGTGCCACTGAGGCTCGAATCGGTATGACCTGTTCCAACCGGGCGCTTGGATTGCACACGCAAACGGGTTTCACCGAGTCGAATGATATCGCCAGTAGAAAGCTCGCCCTCTCCAAAGCGCTGCTCATTCAAGAAAGCGCCGTTGGCCGAGCCAAGGTCTTTAGCCATTAATTTATCATCGACGAGCGAGACTTGAACGTGATGACGGCTGGCATTGGGGTCGGGGACCTCAATTGCACAATCAGGACTACGTCCTGCGATCATATCACCCTCGACGGTGATGACCGCTCCAGCTCGAGCACCATTCAAAAACACCAGTTCAAACATCGATGCCAAGAATCCTTAGTCTTGAAATAACGTGTACTTGCGAAAATAGCACTGGTCTAAGCCTTGTACAGCGCACAGCATAGATTAGCACAAACCCGGTTTAGGTCATAGCAAAAATTAGGGCCAAAATCCAACCCAAGGCTGCTACACCAACAATTACCCAGAATTTGACATTCATCATGCGAATGCTTTCCGACAACTCCTTAATCCTAGCCTTCTCCGCAGAAATAACGTGTAGAATCTGACTACGGGTTGCTGGTAAATCACCAGTATCCGCAGCCTGATCAATTTTGATTAATTCTAAATCGCGAATGACCTCTTCGGCACTTTGGAATCGATCCGCTGGATCCTTACCCAGCATCTTTTCCAGTACGCGCATAAACTCTTCGGGCACATCGCCACGTAATTCTTGAATCGGTGGTGGCTCGGTGTTGATATGGTCACGCATCACCTGCGAGCACGAACCCTTAAATAAGGTTTTGCCAGTCAGCATGTGGAAAACACTGGCGCCTAAGCTGTAGATATCACTGCGCACATCTAAATTACGTTCACCGCGTGCTTGTTCTGGTGAAATATAATCAGGCGTACCGAGCGTAGTGCCCTCTTGCAATAATTCAGCGTCATAAGCTGATTGAATAAATCCAAAATCGCCAAGTTTAACAACATTATCTTTCGTCACCAACATATTGGCTGGTTTAATATCGCGATGCACAATATCATTTTTAAATAAATATTGCAGCGCTAAACACACTTGCAGTGTAATGTCGATAACTTTTTCAACCGGCAACATGCCTTCGTCTTCGATCATGTCTTCGACGGTAACGCCGTCGACATATTCCATGGCGAAATAATATTTACCCTGGTATTTACCAACGTCATAAACATTAATTAAATTTTGATGCGATAATTTACCGGCAGCGCGCGCTTCCAATAAAAAGCGCTTACGAAATTCTTCGTCGTCAGCCCATTGCGAGTGCAAAACTTTTAAGGCCACCAAGCGGTGCATGTTTAATTGCTCGGCGAGATACACCTCACCCATGCCACCTTCACCAATGCGGCGCAGCGACTTATAACCACCGATTTGTTTCTGTGCTAAGGAACCGCCTTCACTGACCGCGCGCTCATCGCGAATGATGCGATGCAGGGCCTTGGATAAGCGGTCGGCTGTCTGGGTATCGATGTAGCCGTGATCGATCATGACCTTGGACAGCGGCGCGCCGCTATCTTTCGAAATGGTCATCGCGGCATCGAACTGCTCGGGGGTTACCAAGCGGCTCTCTACGGCTAGTTGCCCATAACGAAAATCGTCGTCCATCGAATCCTCAGGGTCCACATTAAAGGCTTTAATCACAAAGACTTCCGTGGGTCATATAAAAACATTTGTTTATAATCACACACCAAGCCAGCGACCAAATACCGGTCATGATCATAGCCAATCCGATAGCCAGTCAGCAATCCTCAGACCCATAAAATACCCCCCTGTGTGTGACGACTCTTGCACCTGGCCAAGCGGCATTCATTCTGCCCAATCACCAAAAGGGAGCGCTATGAGCAAGCATTTCATGGAATCACACGAGTGGGTCGAGATCAATGGTGGAGAAGCCACTGTTGGTATTTCTAGCTTCGCCGCTGGTGAAGTTGGTGAAGTCATCCACGTTGAATTGCCTGAAGTTGGCGCCGACGTCAACGCCGGTGAAGCCACTGCAGAAATCGAGTCAGTGAAATCCGTGAACGACATCTACAGCCCAGTAAGCGGCACCATTAGCGCCGTGAATGACGCCGTCAGCGATAATCCCGAGCTGGTCAACAGCAGCCCAGAAGCAGACGGCTGGTTGTTTAAAATAAATTGTGGTGATGACGCATCGGTAGACGGCTTGATGGATCAAGCAGCCTACGACCAACACACAAGTGCATGAGCTCCCCACGCATCGGTATTGGCTATGACATCCATCGCCTGATTGCTGGCGATGGCATCAAGCTTGGCGGTGTTTCGATTCCATGTGATTTTTCCATAGAAGCCCATTCCGATGGTGATGTGATTTTACACGCCATTTGCGACGCCTTGCTTGGCAGCGTTGCTGCTGGTGACCTCGGCGAGCACTTCCCTGATACCAGTGACGAACATAAAAATCGCGACTCGGCAGAATTTATTCAAGCAGTATTAGAATTACCCGAATTAATCGGCTACACGATTAACAATGTCGATGTGAATATTATTGCCCAGGCACCAAAACTCGCTGATTACAAACACGCTATGCGCGAAAACATTGCCAGCCTCCTCGGCCTCGACATGAATCAGGTCAGTATTAAAGCCCGCACCAATGAACAATTAGACAGCATTGGCAATAAGGAAGCAATTGCTGCGCAGGCGGCGGTAATTATTATCAAAAACTATATTTGATTTTGATGACAAGTTTTTTCAAATTTACCTTAGGTTGAGCCTTGCTACTCTAATCTATAAAAAGGGCCTTTCCCATCCATCCCCTTTAAAGTTTCACCGTCAATTTCGTTTTTATAATGGTCTTTAGTTCCCACTTCATAATGTGCTTGCAAATTACCTCCATTTTCAGACCAAAACCAAACAAGTCTTGGATTTCTAAGTAATCTTCCCGT
Source organism: Planctomycetota bacterium (assembly GCA_028280785.1). Classification (GTDB taxonomy): domain Bacteria; phylum Planctomycetota; class UBA11346; order UBA11346; family UBA11346; genus JANQLF01. The sequence goes on along the minus strand of JANQLF010000205.1, from coordinate 5,777 downwards.
ATAATAATCCAGCACTTGATCTAAGAAATTTATTCGAGACTTATCACTAAATTTCTTCGCATGATTAAGCTGATAAAATGCGTGCTCGAATTGTGTGAAAATCCTGTCAGCAACAGCTCTTTCTTGAAGTGACAACAGGATGATTTCCGAACTATCTTTTCCATCGGCTAAGATACGCACCGAATTTAATATATTTTGATAGTTTCCTTCTACAGCAAATAAATGGGCTTGTTCATGATTATCCACCTGTAATTGAGATAACTGCAAGAATTCATCATATGTGGATTTAATAAGTGATGATTTAGCTGAATCCTCATGGTGTGAATTACTTTTCATATAGGCTAAAAATGAAAGTATAATTGCAATTCCAGAAAACGCCAAAGTTAGTACTGCCATTTTTGACGGGCCACTTTCGTTCGTTTTTTCTTTGCTCATATATTCACCTCTTTTATTTCAAAATACATGATTTGATTTATACAGTAACTTAAATCAATTTATTTTGGGTCAACCTTACAGAACAAGTGAGAATTCGAATTCGCAACGAAATAATCAAAATCACCCATTTGAACAGGAAACTAGATCCCATGTCCAAACAACAAAAAAGGCCCGGCCATGATAAGCCGGACCTTTTTGAATTCTCTAAATGCGAACGCTACTCGTCGATAATCATGTCGTGTAATGTATAGCCATGATCTTCCATGTACGCCGCACCTTTAATGCTAAGTGGAGTCCATGGTAATAATTTTAATCGACTAATTTGAATTGGCTCATGGTTGTGCTCACACAAACCAAAGGCAATTGGTGAACCGGTATCGATTTTATGCAATGCACGTTCAATTTGCCACAGCAGCGTCTCTTCATCGTCGAGCATACCCAAACTCAGGTCTTGGAGGTCAACGTCAGAGCCACGGTCAGCTTGATGGGTCGGCATGGTGTGCCCGTCTTCGCTATCCATCGCGTCATGAATCAAATCTTGGATATCGCCAGATACTTCAGCAAAACGTTGCTTGAGTAGTGAACGCCATTCAGCGAGCTCTGCCTTGGAATACGGTGATGGCTTGTCGACTTTGATTGGCTTGTCTTCTTCAATTTCTTCTTCGACAACTATTGGCTTTTTGATTTTTGGCTTGGCTGGTGCTTTCGCCTTCTTAGGTGCGGCCTTCTTCTTCTCAGCCTTTGGGGCTGCCTTGGTCTTAGCAGCCGTTTTCTTAGCGGCGGTCTTCTTTGGAGCAGACTTCTTGGCAGCCGTCTTCTTCGCAGTGGTTTTCTTCGCAGCTGTTTTCTTAGCTGCCTTCTTTGCGGTCTTCTTCGCTGCTGTTTTCTTAGCAGCGGTCTTTTTTGTCTTTGCTGCAGCCTTCTTTTTAGTGGCTTTTGCCATTCCAGTATCTCCTCAACCATTCATCGTGGAAGCGGCGACAAAGTATCTGAGCAACGCTAATTGCAAGACTAGGCTAGCCTCTTTTTGACAGGCTGATCACCCTTCTTCGACTTCTTCTTGATTCTGACGCTCAAGGCAAACGCGAACCACACGACGCGGCGTAGCTTCAATGACACTAATAACATACGCCTTATCCTCACTCTCCCACTTTTCGCCTTCTTTGGGAATACAGCCGAGATGTGAGGTTAATAATCCACCCAGAGACTCATAGTTATCATTGAGAGGCAGATTGTAATCGAAGCGCTCGTTGACCTCCTCAACTTTCATGCGTGCATCGAGGTCATAGGTCTCTTCATCGAGCTGACGGACCTCTTCTTCACGCTTAGCGTCATATTCGTCTTCGATCTCGCCAAAGACCTCTTCGATGATGTCTTCGATACTGACCAGACCGGCAGTTCCCCCGAATTCGTCCAAGACCACGGCCAAGTGGACTCGATCAACACGCATTTCTGCCAGGAGCGCCGACAAGCGTTTCGAGGCTGGCACCAAAACCGGCGGTCGCAGCAGTGATTCGAGGTCTGGCAATTCATCAACCGGTACGCCAAGCAAGTCCTTGGCGTATAAAATGCCGATGATGTTGTCCCGGTTGCCACTGTAGATCGGCAAGCGTGAGTGGCCGGTTTCTTTTACGATATCCAACGCGCCAACCGTGCCGTCTTCCAAGTCAGCAGCAGACATATCCGTTCGTGGAGACATCACATCCGCCGCCGTTGAATCGCGCAGCTCCAGCACTGACTCGATCATCTCACGCTCTTCTTCGTGTATATGTCCCTGCGCTTCACCAAAGGCTACCGCAGCGATAATTTCATCTTCTGCCTGCTCTTCTTCTTCTTTTTCTTCACCACGGGTTAAAATGGCGGTAATGCCATTGGTTAAAAAACGAAATGGCAAAACTGGAACAAACATCAGCACATGCACTAATTTCCAAAGCCCCAAACAATATTGGGTAATAAATTCTGCATGTTCATTGGCAATCGGTCGGGTAATCGTATCTGATAAAATGATAAACAGACCAAAGCCGAGAAATGTAAACAAGCAGGTAAGCTCGATACTCAAATCTGGGTTATTTGCATTAATGAGAATAAAAATACAGACTATACCGAGACCCTTGGCAATTTGGGTCATCAATAAAAATGAAAAAGCTACATCGCGAGAAATTTCAGCAAAGGCTTCAAAGCGAGGCATGTCTGCTTGAATCCTGTCCTGCTTACGCAAACGGTCTTCCATATCGGCAAGGCTAAACGACGTGATTGCTGAGCGGCTAACTACACTAAACGCATCCAACACAATCGCTATGACGAGCGTCCAAATCACAGTTGCTACAGGTCTCCTTTGCTGCGTCCCGCATTCTCAGGTATCTTAGGACAAAAGCCAGCATCGATTGCAGGCTGTATGGCAACGATCTTCTTGAACACACCAGCCTCGTGTTTACGTAGCGCAGTTTTGCGTAGGATCATAAGACCGTAAACCTAAGTTATGCTTGAACATGTATTAGTTCGAGCTTAGTTAAGGACGACCAGGAGCACGCCTCAACAATGTCCGGTGCCCAAGCATCATTAGAAACCATCGGTGGCATTAGCACCATCACCATTACTGGCACCCCACGCCAAATGGGCCATGCCTTGGGGCAACGACTCAAGTCACGTATTGATGTATTGGTTCAAGATGTCTGCACTAAAATTGCCCTGCTTGCAGATGATGAATTTGGCTTGGTAAACGATGATAAATCCATCAACAACAAACGCCTGACAGCAGTTCTTACCGAATTATTGCAACCGTGCATTGATGGTATTCGTGAGCAAACGCCACAAGTGTGGATGGAATTAGAAAGTCTCAGTGCTGGGGCTGATATTAATCCAGTTAAATTATTAGCCGTACATGCCATTGATGATTTATTGCCTACTATCGCCAACCGTTCACCACTCGCCAGCAGTGCCAGCATCATGCTCGCTCCAGGGCAACGGGATAATCATGAACCCTGCCTGGCTATGCAGTGGCGCATCCCAGCTATTTGGGCACCACATTTATGTGTGGTTCGGCGCATTCCCTCGCACGGCCCCACCACGCTTACGATTAGCTTAAATGGATTGCATACCGTTGCCGGCATTAGCGAAGCAGGCAACGCGATTACTTCGAATGAAATGCATTGTAACGAAGCACATTTAGAAGGCATTCCTATTCCCCTTTTAATCGACGCTGCCTTAAGTGGGCCAACCGTTGATGATGCCATAGGACGACTCGAAAAATATAAATGTATGGGTTCGCGTGCTATTTTCGTTTTAAATCGAGACCATAAACGTGCATCTTTAGAAATCAGTGCATCGAATGCAGTTATACTAGGCGACCCGATGGAAGACTCGCCCCGTGTGCATACCTCGCATCCATTACATCAAGCATTTGTCAACGAAGCGGCGCAATCCTATACTGACTCTAAGCATCAAATGAAAAAATTAGCACAAAGTGTACGCAGTAAAAATGGCGTAAACATTCAAGATATTTCTTCATGGTTTACCAAAAGTAGTTCTGAATTAATCGATATGAGCTCAGCAGGTTCTACTTCATGCGTATGCATTTTCGAACCATTAAAACGCAGCGTGCATTGTCATATTGGTGACTCTTCCAGTGGATTTGGAAGCGCACAATTATAAATGAAATCAGCAGCCAAACGACCCTGGGGTGAACGATTAATCGCCAGTCCGTGGCGCATTATTTTATTCCCGCTGTGGTTACTCTATCGACCAATTATCGGCATTCGTAACACCGCTTACAATTTAAATTGGTTTCGTCCTCTACGCTTATCAAAACCAGTCATCTCTGTCGGTAATATTATTGCTGGCGGTAGCGGCAAAACGCCATTCGTGATTATGCTTTGTGAATTATTGCAAGCACATCAATGTCATATTTTAAGTCGTGGTTATAAAGGTGATGCCAATGGCAACGATGAAGCGCGCTTAATGCCAGTGCCCGTGCACTGTGATTCGAAACGATTTCGCAGCGGTAGGCAAGCGATCAAAGATGGTGCTGAATTGCTTATTCTTGATGATGGATTTCAGCACCGACAACTCCATCGCGATGTAGATATCGTCTTAATTGATGCAACGCGGCCATGGGGCAGTGACACTGGCCAACGTGGAGCGGTCCTCCCACTCGGTTTATTACGTGAGCACCCGCGTAGCCTGCAACGTGCGGATATCCTGATTGTCTCAAAATCAGATCAGGTGAGCGAAGAAAGTCTCAGCAAACTCGACAATCAATTACAGCGATTCGCCAAACCAATCCTCCATGCAGAACATCGACCCACGCACCTGAGCCAGCTTCCGGATAGTGAACAGATCAATCTTGAAACACTTGCAGGACGCAAGGTCCTTTGTGTCTCAGGCATTGCCCATCCGCAAGCCTTCGAAACAAGTGTGCACGCACAGGCTTACGAAGTAGTCGGTCATCTCGCCTATCCAGATCACCATCATTTCACCAAAGCTGATATTCAGCGCATCAACGAACAAGCCCAGCAATTGGATGCCGTTGTCTTATGCACCAGCAAAGATGCGGTAAAAATCGCTGCATTATGGGATGGAATTGATACCGAACTCTATGTTTTACACATTGAAATGCTGCTTTGTGACGCTGATCGTACGACGCTGAAAAATCACATTGAACAAATAATTAACGCAGACTAGCCACATTCATAAAAAGGTTTACCCGCTTTGGTGGTCTATAAGCTGTCGCCACCTCGTGGAGATTTTATGTTGCGACTGCTGATCCTCATCCTGATGTGCTATACCGGGCTTGCAGCCGCTGAATTAAAACCAATTAAACACCACAAATTTAAGATCAAAGCCGTACCAACCGAAGGTAAAACGGTCAGTGACATTAAAGGCGCACACTTTTTTATTACCAAAGACAATGGCAAAACCTGGAAAGCAGTCGAAGCCGCAAAAGTGATCCATGAAGATGGCAAAGTTCCTTATTTCGTATTTGAAGCCGACGGTGATGGCGCTTACGGGTTTTGGATCCAACGCCACTACACAGACGGCAGCAGCGAAGCCAAACCAACAAACGGCGAAGCACCAAAAGCATCAAGCATGCGCTTGATCGATACCACAGCACCAAGCATTGATAAATTTCTCAGCGGTCTCTTAGCTGGCACTGAAAAGAAATTATTTTTAGAGTGGTCCGTCAGCGATAAACACCTCAGTGAAAAACCGGTTACCTTTGAATTAAGCAAAGACTTGAAGACCTGGTCTAGTTTTCTTGGCAACATGGAAAAATCACAGGGCCAAATCATTCCATTACCTCAAGAAGAACCATTTTATGTGCGCTTAGCTGCTACTGACCAAGC
>JANQLF010000233.1 GCA_028280785.1 Planctomycetota bacterium | reverse complement strand
CTTCAGACAGCGATTAATTCTTTAAATTTTTGGCTGAAGCACCAAGTCCACGGATTATTTAGAGATCAAAAGGGCTGGGAATTGCAAAATACCATTGTTACCGGGAATCTTATTGCACGAGCAGCATTTGAACGACAATGCAGCGTCGGCACACATTTACGCGCAGACTCTGAAGGCGATATTGATTATACCCATAATTGCTTCGTCAAAGAACAATAAGGAAATTAAAACATGGAAGATCAAGATTTAGAATGGAAAGAAGTCGGTGAAGTAAACGAGTGGAAACCAAATTCCGGTCGCTTAATAACTATTGGTGCACGTCGCCTCGGTGTCTATCGCTTCGAAGATAGATTTTATGCCGTCAAAGATTACTGCCCACATGCAGGTGTAAGCTTGGTTGCTGGGGCAACTGCAGAAAACTCATTACGTGAACCAGTAGTCACCTGTATGGCCCATGGATGGCGCTTTAATCTCGAAGATGGCTGTATGGTTGGCGGTCATGGTGATTGCCGCGTGGCAGCCTATCCATGCCGTATCGTTGACGACAAAGTCGAAGTCGGCGTTTAATTTGTTTCTGACCCAAGAAAAAACCTCTGTCCAAAGACAGAGGTTTTTTTGGTGCTGTAGATAGGACTTGAACCTACGACCTGCTATTTACGAAACAGCTGCTCTACCAACTGAGCTACTACAGCGTAACAGGGCTGCGGAACCTAGAGCGCAAATGCGTTGAATCAATTGCCAAGATGACTATTGGCCATGAGGAAGACGTATCTCGTTCTTACAATTACTACACTGCCACTGCCATCCAGTACCTGCCGGGTCACTGTCATACAAACCCTTCTCCAACTGATACAAACATTTGAGATGAACAGTCAGCTTATGTACCTCATAACAATGCGGGCAAAACGGCGTTTCATCACCGTCTGCGTACCAAGCACCTTCTTTAAACGTTAGTGCTATGTTGTCGCTCTTTACTTGCTCCATCAGTGCCTCACGCAATTCGAGCAACTCACCATAAAGCTCAGTCTGATTAGCATCTTTGGCCATCTGGCACAATTTTTTAACATGCTCATTAATATCCATTATTCATCCTCTCCATGATAATGCGGCTCTAAATCTATGAATACCGCGCCAGGGAAACGCTCACGCACTTCCTGTTCGATTTTGTCTATATATTTTGCTTGTTCAATAAAAAGTGCATTAGCATATCTGCCTAGGATTTCATTAGCAGCAGCTTCATCCTGTGCATCAATGACACGCTGTGCGTATTTTGGTATCGTACCTTCAGCAATTTCTCCACCGGACAAAACAATTTCTGCTTTTATTCGGTAGTGATGCGCACTTAACTGACGTGACTTCACATTGACTACTTGATCAACACAATCGAAATCAGCAATAAACTGCTGTATCGCATCTACTTTTTCTTTTGCGATAGCTTGACCTATTAATAAACCTCGATTTTTCCAAATTAAATAAAGGCCCACCAATGCGAGCATCGTTCCGATAAATAATTGAGCGATTGCATCGTAAATACCGTCACCAGTTGCATGACATAAAATAATTGCGGTAAGCGCCAATAAACAGCCGATCACAGCTGCACTGTCTTCCAATACAACCGTGATAGTTCCTGGATCTTGGGTTTTAATATGTTCCCACCATCCCTTATCACCCTTTGTTGGTTTCAGCGCCATCAACACAGCCCAGGTAATCCACGCCTCTAATAAAGCTGCAAAAGTTAGAACCCCAACTGAAAGCCAAAAATGACCTGGCACTTCGGGATGAGATAATGCATGAATGCCATGTTGAATAGTTAATGCACCGCCAAAAATCAAAACACCAATAGCAGCAAGCAGGCCCCAAAAACTGGCCTCTGGCCCAAACCCGTAAGGGAATCGCGCAGTGGGTTTACTCAATGAACGTTGATGACCAATTAAGAGTAAACACTGATTCAAGGTATCGACCGCGCTATGGATACATTCGGCCAACATGGCTCCAGAACCACTAAAGAACGCGGCCGTTCCTTTAGCCACGGTAATCACCGCATTTCCGGAAATCGCCATTATGACAGCAGCCTTGGAATTAGGATTAGCCATACAGCTTCCTTTGAATCATGATTTACATGCTATGCACAACATAGCGCAGCTGTGCTGCAATAGCCCTAGCAAACTACAAAGCTGCTGCTCATACGCCACAGGCCATAAACCGTTGGTCAACGATGGGCTTAGGATCTTATTGAGAATGGGTTGCAATAACGATCCACCTCGCACAATACGCCGCTCCTCAAGACAAGGGTATTCATGTCGGCGCTGACCTTAGCTACTTTAAAAATGGGACAAACTGCACGGATCAGTTCCGTTGATGGCCCAGCCCATGTCAAACGACGCCTGATGGAAATTGGATTGATTCCAGGTGTTGAAGTTACTGCTATTCGTCAGGCCCTACTTGGTGACCCGATCGAAGTGCAGGTTATGCACTACCACCTCACCCTACGCAAATCACAAGCTGCTTTTGTACACGTTGAAGAGACCAGCGATGAGCCAGCAGCAGCTACGGAAGCACAAGCTATCGCCAGTCATGCGCTTGATGCACAAATTGAACGCGTTGCCTTGGTCGGTAATCCCAATTGTGGTAAAACAAGTTTATTTAATCGACTGACTGGTTTGCGCCAAAAAGTAGGCAACTATCCAGGAGTCACCATAGAACGCCGTAGTGGTTTTTTCAAACATGGTGAAAAAGATATCGAAATACTTGATTTACCTGGGACATACAGCCTAAATCCAAGTTCACCCGATGAACGCATTACTACACAAATTTTAAATGCTAAAAATAAACAGACTGCCAAACCAGATGCACTTATATTAGTCGTCGATGCCTGTAATTTAGCGCGCAACCTTTATCTCTATACACAATGCATCGACCTTGGTTTACCAATTGTCGTCGCATTAACCATGTTCGACATTGCTGAAAAGGAAGGCATCCAAGCTGACATTAAAGAGCTCGAATGTTTATTGGGTGTCCCAGTTGTTGCCGTTAACAATCATTCTGGCGAAGGCGTAGAGGCGCTTAAAGAAAAATTATTTTCGGTACGCATTCCAAAAGACCGTTCATGGGAATACCCTGAATCTATTCAAGAACCCTGCAAACGCCTCGGTGAAATAATTCGCGAGAATAAAATAGATTGTCATGGACTTAAAGCCGACGTTCTTGCCGAACGTCTATTATGTGGTGCAAAGCCAATCAGCGAATATGCCAATCAACCGTTAATCAGTCAGCTTGAGCAAGAACAGCAAGAGTTAAAACAACAAGAACTAGACATTAACGAAGAAATTATTCGCGCACGCTATGCATGGATTACCGCTGTCTGCAATCATGTCTTGCCAGAGAGCATGCGCCAAAGTGCGCGACAAAATTTAGATAAGTTCTCTTTAAAATTAGATTCATTACTCGTACATAAATTTTTTGGGCTGATTGCCTTTAATATAATCATGGCCTCAGTATTCATCGCGGTATTTATTATAGCCGACCCAATCATGGGCATGTTCGAAGATGGTATCGCAGGATTTGGCGATGCACTTTTCGGCGGCATGAGCGATGGCCCCCTCAAAGATCTCTTACTCAATGGTGTCATTGCTGGTGTTGGCGGTGTGGTGGTTTTTGTACCGCAAATTGCCATTCTCTCATTATTTTTAGCGCTACTCGAAGACAGCGGTTATTTGGCTCGGGCTTCATTTTTAATGGACCGTCTTTTATCAAGCGTTGGCTTGCATGGGAAAAGTTTTATTCCCCTATTAACCTCGCATGCATGTGCCATACCTGGCATTATGGCAGCACGCAGTATCGAAGATCGACGCGACCGCCTAGCAACTATTTTAGTTGCGCCATTTATGGCCTGCGGGGCTCGCTTGCCTGTTTATGCCTTATTAATTGCAGTCATTTTCCATGATGTCGGTCCAGTCATGCAAGGACTGATTTTATTGTCGCTCTATGTCCTTGGCGTCGTTGCTGCTGCATTTACAGCCTTTCTGGCCAAAAAGACTGCGCTCAAAGGGCCATCGCCTGCCTTTATTATGGAATTCCCCTCCTATCGCATGCCGCAATGGATGCAGGTTGCACGCATTGTTGGTCGCAACAGCTGGTTATTCTGCAAAAAAGCCGGAACCATTATCCTAGCCTTTAGTATTTGTTTATGGGCGATGCTTTATTATCCACGTTTGGATCAAAGTGAAATTGACCGAATAGCCAGTGATAATGGCATGAGCACCGAACAAGTCGAAACACTCCTCCCACTTTCCGAGGACATCGCAGGCATAGAAGAATCCGAAGCAAGTGAAGATGACAAAGAACAACAAATAAAAACTTTCTTAACAGAACAAAAAACAACACTCGCAGCAATCGAAAAAGCAACCGCAATTGATCAAGAGTGGGCAGGCGCACAAAGCAGACAAAGCATTGCCGGCACCGCTGGACATATGCTTGAGCCAATTATTGCTCCAATGGGTTATGATTGGAAAATTGGCGTTGGTTTAATCGGGGCATTTGCAGCACGCGAAGTCTTTGTCGCTACTATGGGCACGGTCTACAGCGTTGGTGAAGCCGAAGCGGAAGATGAATCACTTCACGAAGCGATGAAAAATGACAAGCGTAGTGATGGCAAGCCGCTATGGGATATTCCTGTAGCGATCAGTGTTTTAGTATTCTTTGCTATAGCCATGCAATGCATCAGTACACTGGCCGTAGTGAAACAAGAAACCGGCACTTGGCGTTGGCCAGTATTCCAATTGCTGTATATGAATGGACTCGCTTATATTCTGGCTACGCTAGTCTATCAGATAGGATCACGAATCTCATGACCGGTGAAGAAATCATTGTTACAGTCATCGTTTTAGCTGCCGCATCGAGTTTAGTCTGGCGCTTTGTCGGGTTCTGTCGTAGCAATAAGCAAAGTGATGACAAAGCCTGCGGAAATAATGACTGCGACTGCTAGTCAGTTTCTGCTTTGCGCTTTTTCCAGTCATAAAACCACACGGCAATAAAACTTAATAGCGCGCCTGTGTAAATCCCTATATGCATAGCCCAAACTGTATAGAATGGAGCCTGGTCTTCTTCTGGAATCCCTATTTCATTTAACAACGGATAATGCAAACCTAATAATGGTTCAAGCAAACGAAAGATCTGTTCTATCACTAATGCAACAACTATAATACTACAGATATAAAGCCATAATTGTCTGTAAGGCCACTTCTCCTTAAGACACACCAACAATAAACCTCCGATAATAAAACCCATCACCGATCCAGCCTGAGCGCCGAGCTCCATGACAAAGTAAACCAATCGAGGATCATCAGGTAAACTTTTTCCTAGAATAAAATACAATGGTGAAATTTGCACAGTGAAATAATCATGAACCAAACCGATAAGGGCGGTTACCGAGGCGCACAGTAATAAAAACACATATTCTTTCCAACGCTGTGCCTGCTTACCCTTAATCGCAAACTCGATCAAAGCAGCGCATATCATCAATACGAGCAGTAAAATTAATCTGCCAGCAAAGCTACTCGGAAGAAAATCCATGAACTATACAGTAATACGCAGACGCGATTCACAATGTTTGTCAGGGTTTTTGCAGGTGAAGGACAAGACAGTCAGGGATTCACCCCACTGATCTTTCAAAAGATCATCATCCATTTCCTTTATTGAGGCCTGACAATCAATCGCCTGAGCATCATACTCAAGCTTCACGGCAGTTTCTTCTATTAAAACCGTTCCTTCTTCTACTGTGCATGTGTACGGCGTGACCAGATTCACTTCGAATTGTTCAATTGCCTTATCAGCACTGCAAGAATCCACTAGCTCCACACTTGGGTTCTGCCCTCGCTCAAGACGACATTCACGATTCAAATCAAAACCGGGCACATCTAATTTGTAAGCATTCTTTAAATTCATTGAAATACATGTTACCTGTTCTGTGTCAGAACAATTAAACTCAGTCGCCTTGAATTCTTCACCATCACATTGCTTAATACCATTAATGACTGGAGGATTATGGCTCTGTGCACCGATAGGCCATATACCGTAACGTGTATCCGGATTAAATGTATCTCTCGAATAGGTCCCTACACCAACATCAATAAATATTGGCTTGGCATCATGATAAATAATACACTGACCAATGTCATTATGATTGTGGTTCTCTTGATTATGACCGCCTTTAATAGCGACAATAAAACCTTTGTCCTGATCTTGTGTTTCGCGCAATACAGCCACCTGGGTATCGGGTAGATAAACGCACAACGGTTTTTGTATTGTGCCCAACTCCTGCTTATAGTCCAACCAACACAAACGCGATACTATTGCCTCCGGTTGACCTGCGGCTCGTCCCTTGCGTTTTTTGTCATCAAATTCCGATGATTTCTTACGCAAATCGCGAATGTGTAAGGCAAAATCTTGCATCAAGACACTGTCACAGCGTTCACCATAACGATAAACCACACCGGGGTTTGGAAACATCCGTGCGCGCGCATCAGCAAAATTAACGAAATTGTTTCCGCACAAATGCGCATGAACGATATATTCACCCATTCGCTTTATTTTCTCTTGATTAAATATACTAAGTTGTCCATTGCTACATTCGAACAGGCAATCCAAAAAGTGCAGCATCGCCCCAGGTGCCTTGCCCCAGTACCCTGGACCTTCATCACAAACACCATCCTCTTTGTAATGGCCAATGAATTTATCAATGCACTCCGAAAGATAATGTGCGAATTTTGCGAAGCGTTCTTTGTCTGGCCAAATTGTTGCTGCAGACATTAAACAATTCGACGCAATCCATGGGCCCCAATTATTAGTACCATTCAACCACCAATAAGTCGCACCCGCTTCAACAGGCTCTAAAACGCGTCTATTAATTTCTTCGTTAATACGTTGCTCTACTCTTTTTTGGATTGGCTCCAAAGCCGGAGAAATACACTGATAGAGTGAACTCAATACCATTGCTGTTTCTGCAGCAAATAAATCAACTATTGGATATTGATCTGAATTTTTTGCTGAATGAAATTTGCTGCGGTAATGAGCTGGAATCACCCAGGTGCTTTCTTCACAGAGCGACCAAAAACCATCTATTATATAAGAAATAAAACGGCCTTTGCGCTCAAGGCATTCTGCTGCACAACAAATACCCAAATTGGTTCGACGACGAAAATATTTGGCTTCGTAATTATTTCGATTGCCGATTAATTCGAATTCAGAAAATAGACTCAAATTAAGTCGCGGCCATTCTTCAGCCAAAGCCTCCTCTGCAGATGCTATCATTTTTTCAGTATAGGACGGATCGTTTTGTGCAGCTGCCCGCCAGGCATCTGCCTGTGCATAATTTGGCAATAATGACCAGTCACTGTGATCTAAGGCGTTTATGAAATCTGTCTCTGAATAGCGGTCTTGGAGCATGCTCTCTCTTTATCTTGACGCCGTATTATGGGTCAGTGCAGGCAGTGTCGACTAAACCATTGGTTAGCAATAACTTAGAAAGTTGCATAGACAGGAAACAAAACACAAGGATCAGAATTCCCTCAAATTGACTTGTAGATTACTTAAAATTTGCCAAAATATGGCAATTATTTGCATATTCTGCCTATATTTACTTATCTCATTGAATCTTTTGGCAATAAACTCGAGCCCAGGAGCCCAGCATGGAACCAACAATGAGCCTTGGCGATTACCTCTACCGTCTCGTTCGCAGCCGCAATATGAGCATGCAAGATTTCGCCGACCGCTGCAATTGCAGTCCCAGTACACTATCGCGCATTCGCACCGGCAAGCGCTTACCTAAAAAATTACCACTCGAGCAATGGGCCCAAGTTCTTGAACTCGACAATGACGAGCAACGCCATTTAGAAGATCTCGCCATGCTTGGTCACGCGCCAGAAGCGCTACGCCGTCGCTTAAACGAAGTCGAATCGCATATGCATGACGAACGGCAACGTCGTCATGATGTCGAACAGCACTACGCTGAATATCGCAAAACGCAAAATTATTACGATGGCTATTGGCTCGCTTATAATTATTCATTGTTTAATGATGGACGCATATTACGTAGCATGGCGCATATTAAAAATGACCATGTGCGTTGGATTAATAAAGAAGCTGGACAAATACAGTACTCATACAATGGCAACCTCGATTTATTAGGTGATAAAATTTTTATTCGCTTAGAGGAAGATCGTGGCAGCGCAGAATACGTGCAAATATCCATGCATTCATTATTTGACTTTAGAGAGCCGGCATTTCTCTATGGCATTATCACCGGTATTTCCGGCAAGAGCATTCGACACCCGCTTTCAAATCCAGCAGCGAGCAAAATGCTGATGATTCATATTGGAGACGACGATACGTTTCGTAAAGAACCACAACTACTCGAAACCATCGAAGAATCACTCGGTAATTATTTGCCCAGTCACATTGCACCATATTTCCCTGCTGTTTTAGGCAGCGATAAATACTTACGTGACTGCTTAAACATCAAAGCACGTGAAGACCTTGATGCCGTAGTCGAAAACCTCTTATCAAATACCAGTTCGCGTGAAGGCGTGCTCTGCGCTGATTTTGCCTAATTAATTGTTGAGCAAATATAAATTATCGCGGTGAATCGCAGTTTTCGGCAGTACATAACCCAAGGTTTCTTGCGCTTTGTCCATGCGCATCCCTTTAATTTGCTGTAATTCCCCTGCACTTAAGCTACTTAAGCCACGTGCCAATTCGTTACCATCCTGATCCTTAACACTAACGGTATCGCCACGGACAAACTCGCCTTCAACGGCAGTTATACCAACTGGCAATAAACTCGTGCCTTTTTCAATTAATGCAGCTCGTGCGCCCGCATCAATAATTAATGCACCTTCACTGTGTCGCGCTAATGCTAACCAACGACGACGACTATCAGGCGCCTCTTCACTACGACCTGGAATAAAAGTGCCCAGCTCTTCACCTTTAATCACTGATACTAAAATATCTTTTTGGCGTCCAGCAACAATGCGCGTTGGAACACCTGCTTCGGCTGCAATGCGCGCTGCTTCTAATTTTGAGCGCATACCGCCACGACCTACGCCAGCTGACTGGGCACTGCCGCCATATTGCTCAACCGTCGATTGGTCGATGTCGTTAATTTCTTTTAACAACACCGCATCATTATGTTTGCGTGGGTCCTTGTCATAAACCCCATCAATATCTGTCAGAATTAATAATTGCTGAGCATGCAATTGACCTGCCAACATTGCTGACAAACGATCATTGTCACCAAGCGTTAATTCTTCGACAGCAACGGTGTCATTTTCATTCACAACAGGAATAACATTATGGTCGAATAAGCCCCGTAATGTTGAGGTAATATTCACATAACGCAGACGGTTTTTGAAATCATCATTGGTCAACAAAATTTGAGCTGCGCGAAGGCCGTGCGCATCCAAAGCAATTTGCCAATGATGCGCTAATTGAGTTTGCCCAACCGCAGCTAAGGCCTGACGATCAGCAAGGGTCGACTCCATTTCAGCATCACTCATGACCGCCCGACCGCAGGCAATGGCTCCACTCGAAACAATAATTGGTGTTAATCCATCTTTGACCGCAATTGCTAATTGTCGTGCAATGTCATCTAAAAAAGCAAGGTCCAAGCGACCTTCTTTGTTAAGCAGCGTTTGCGAACCAATTTTTATAACGGTTATTGGTTTCATTCGCCGTCCTCTACTTCAGCTTCCGCCTCAGCAATCCCTTGGTCACGTTTGCGGGTAATAAAGCGACTCGCAACCAGCCCCAATTCAAACAATAAATACATTGGTAAAAACATAGCGAGCTGTGAAACTGGATCCGGTGGAGAGAGAATTGCCGCCAATACCACCGTTATCAGTGCAATATAACCCCGCTTGTCTGCCAATTGATCTGGCGTCACTAAACGTACATAAACCAAAACCATGACCAACCAGGGAATGTTCATAATTATTCCAAAGGAAATGGTCATCACTGCAAAAAACGAAAGATATTCAGACTCGCGCAGCTCCATGTCTGCCGTACTCGACGCAGCAGCCCATTCAAATAATAAGTAATAGAGATACGGAAGCCCAAAGAAATAACCTACGAAAACACCAATATAGAAGAAAATGATTGCCAAGGGTACGAATAAAAAACCGGCAAATTTTTCATTATTATGTAAAGCTGGCGTTACGAATCCCCACATCTGAAACACAACAAATGGAAAGGTTAAACCAATAGCTGCCAAGAAAGCAACTTTAATGGAGTTCAAAGCGGGCTCTTGCAAGCTGAGTGTCTTGAATCCTTTTCCGCTTGGATCCAATCCTATTTTTTCGCATATTTCTGTACCAGCTAATGCCATTGCATCAAAAACAGGGCGCTCAAAAATTTCCTTAAGCTCTTTATGGAAATAAAATGAAACGATGAAAATTAGAAAAAAAGCAATGATGCTACGCAACACACGTGAACGCAATTCATCCAGGTGGTCACCTAGGCTCATTTCTTTTTTATCGAATTCAGCCACGATTACGCCTCGTGTACCGCCGTTGCTAACACTTGAGCCCGATCAGCGATAATACTTACCAATGATTCGTCTTGACCATGCTCTTTTATCAAATTCACCAAATGACTACCGACGATGACACCATCACCATATTCAGCTGCCTGCGCTGCCTGCTCTGGCGTTGAGATTCCAAAACCGATACACACTGGGACATCGTTAGCCTGTTTTAATGCAGCAACCTGCTGGTCTAAATCTTCAGGCAGTGTTTTGCGCTCACCAGTCACACCAAGACGACACACATAATAGAGAAAACCGCGTGAATGTTTTGCCAAGAATTGTTTACGCTCTGCCAAAGTATTAGGGGCACTTAAACAAACAGTGGCCAAACCGCCTTTGCGTAAAGCTTGAAATAATGGCTTGTCTTCTTCAGGAGGTAAATCCAGCAAGAGAACACCGTCAACACCTGCTGCGACTGCGTCGCTCGCAAACTGTTCATGCCCATAAGCCATAATTGGGTTTAAATAAGTAAAAAACAAGATCGGAATTTTTGTTTTTTCACGAATGCGTTTAACCGCATCTAAAACACCAATCATTGTTGTGCCAGAAGCTAATGCGCGTTCACAGGCCGCCTGATTAACCGGGCCATCAGCCATAGGATCTGAATAAGGCACACCTAATTCGATAATATCAGCACCCGCTTTATCGAGTGCTAAAACCAATTCGACCGTTTTATCAAGATCTGGGTCACCAGCACAGATATAAACGACAAAAGCCTTTTTATCTTTTTTCTTTAATTGCTTGAATTTATTGCGAATGCGGTTGCTCATATTTCGACACCCTCGCATCTCGCTACCTCAGCAACATCTTTATCACCACGTCCTGAAACATTCACAATAATAATGCCGTCTTTTTCCGTACGATCGACCGCATGCTGCAAAGCACCAATAGCATGCGCTGATTCAAGCGCTGGAATAATGCCTTCCTTTTCAGCAAGCAAATGGAACCCAGCCAATGCCTCTTCATCACTACAACGCACATATTCCGCACGGTCACAATCACGTAACCAGGCGTGCTCAGGGCCAATCGACGCGTAATCAAGACCAGCACTCACACTGTGGGTACCCGTTACTTGGCCATCTTCATTTTGTAACACATAACTCGCGGTACCTTGGAAAACACCAAAGGTGCCACCATCAAAACGCGCGGCATGTTCACCGAGCACCGTACCATTACCACCAGCTTCAACACCGAGCATTTTAACCGAGGTGTCTTTAATAAACGGATGAAATAAACCGATCGAGTTAGAACCGCCGCCAACACAGGCCAGTAATAAATCAGGTAATTTATTTTCTTCTTTTAATATTTGCTTACGTGCTTCTTTACCGATAACGCATTGAAAATCACGGACCATCATTGGGAATGGATGTGGACCAAGAGCCGAACCAATAACGTAATGCGTTTCTTCAACATTCGTCACCCAGTCACGAAGCGCTTCATTAATCGCATCTTTCAAGGTGCTAGTTCCGGCACTGACACCAACCACCTCTGCGCCAAGTAAGCGCATCCGGTAAACATTTGGCAATTGACGGCGCATATCTTCAGTGCCCATGTAAATGCGGCATTCGACACCAAGCAATGCACAAGCCGTTGCCGTAGCAACACCGTGCTGACCAGCACCAGTTTCAGCAATAATGCGTTTTTTACCGATACGCTGTGCCAATAAAACTTGGCCGATTGAATTATTAATTTTATGTGCGCCCGTATGGTTAAGGTCTTCACGCTTAAGCCAAATACGGCGATCAAATTGCTCAGACAATCGACTAGCAAAACTCAAAGGACTTGGGCGGCCAACGTAGTTATTCAGCAAATCAACCAGACGCGCTTGAAATGCTTTATCCTTCTTGGCTTCTTTATACGCCGCTGTCAATTCATCGAGCGCAGGAATCAACGTCTCAGGCACATAACGACCCCCGTACGGACCAAAGCGGCCGGCGTTATTCGGGAGTTGGCGTAAACGTGGATCAAGACTTTCTGTCATGCTGACTTCCAAGGGTCAAAGATGCTAGATATAAACAGCGTTCAAACAAGGTGGATGCAATGAAAAACCCTGCGTTTTCGCGCAGGGTTTTGAGAGTTGGATGCTAAGGTGATTTAG
>JANQLF010000181.1 GCA_028280785.1 Planctomycetota bacterium | reverse complement strand
TTCAGCAGCAATGACATCTACATCTTCTATTGTATTAAAGTACCCTAAACTAACACGAATACTGTTGGCGGCGTCTTGTGGAGCGACACCCATGGCTAAGAGAACGTGACTGCCTTCACCGGTGCCGGAGCTACAAGAGCTACCACTAGATGCAGCAACACTTTTTAATTGCGTAAGCCAACCGCGTTGAAGGCCGGGGACGCTCAGAAAATTACAGCCGGGTGTTCTCGGTGCCGCGGCGCCATGAATGACCAAGCCTGGAATATCTTTAATGATCTTTTCTTCGAGTGTGGATTGAAGTTTGTTTAAATGATCGTGATGCTTTGCTTGGTTTTTCTGAATAGAGGCAACGGCTGTGCTAAATCCAACAATACCAGGAATGTTTTCGGTGCCGCTGCGCACTTGTTGCTCTTGGTGTCCGCCATAAAATAAAGGATCAATAGCGAGCCCGCGTTTTTTGTAAAGCAATCCGCTACCTTTTGGTCCGTATATTTTGTGGCTTGAACACGCGGCGAAATCGCAGCCAAGTGCTTTTACATCAACCGGTATTTTACCGAGGGCGGCAGTAATGTCTGAAAGCATTAATGCCCCATGTTGATGTGCTAATGCGCTTATGCGCTGTATGTCATTAATGACACCTGTTTCATTGTTGGCCAACATCACTGCAACTAGGCAACAGCTATCATCAAGAGCTTGCTCTAATTCATCAAAGTTGATCAAACCGTTTTTATCAACACCGATTAGAGTGACGCGTGCGCCGGCACGTTTACAGCGTTCGATAGGTTCGAGTACGGCAGGGTGTTCGGTTGCGGCTGCGATGATATGTGGTCGTTTGGATAGAAGCCGTTCGGCAACGCCAAAAATAATTTGATTGAGTGCTTCTGTTGCCCCGCTAGTAAAAAATATCTCATCTAATTCGGTGTTGAGAAATGATGAAAGTGTTTGTCTTGCTGTATCGAGCGCAGCAGCGGCATTACGGCCTTCGATATAATGACGCGAAGAGGGGTTGCCGTAATTATCACGCAGACAATTGCTGACTGCTTCTACAACTTCTGGTAAGCAGGCTGTCGTGGCGTTATTGTCGGCGTAAATCATTATTTACCCAATAGAGAGCATGCGTTCGATTGGAAGGCGTGCTCGCTCGATAATTTCATCGTTTAATTCAATGCCTGGAGATTTATTTTTCATGCATTGATACAATTTATCTAGCGTGTTGAGTTTCATGTGCGGACAGGTGTTGCAGGAAACGCAGGCGCCTTCCGGTCCACCTTTAATTTCTCCTGGGGCCATGACAAAAGTTGCGTTTGGTGCTGCTGCTTCCATTTTGTGAATAATGCCAGGCTCGGTTACAACGATGTAGGTAGCGTCAGCTGGACCTTCTTGAACCGCATTAAGCAATTTACGTGTGCTGCCAACGACATCGCCGAGTGCGCGAACAGGAGCAGGGCATTCCGGGTGAACTAAAGTGATGCAACCAGGATGTTCCTGTTGTAAATCACGGATGGCTTGCTCGGAAAATAATTCGTGAACTTCACACGAGCCTTGCCAGAGCACCATGTCGCGGCCACTTTGCTGGATAACCCAATCTCCTAAAAATTGATCCGGTGCAAATATAATTGGCTGATCTTTTCCGATGTGCTCGACCACTTGAACGGCGTTAGAAGAAGTGACGCAGTAATCAGAGAGGGCCTTAACTGCGGCGGATGAATTAACATAGGTGACGACTTTATGATCTGGATATTGTTCAACGAATTCCTTGAAATTATCTTCTGGTGCGCTGTCGGCTAAACTGCAGCCTGCGTTCATGTCTGGTAGGAGGACTAATTTATTTGGAGAAAGTATTTTTGCCGTTTCAGCCATGAAATGGACACCGCAGAAGACAATGACATCGGCGTCGGTATTAGCGGCCTTGCGTGCGAGCTCTAAGCTGTCACCAATAAAATCAGCGACATCTTGGACCTCATCGACTTGATAATAGTGCGCTAGTATAACGGCGTTGAGTTCTTTTTTCAGATCGGCGATTGCCTGAACCAAATCGACGTGCTCACTAGACTGATTGAGTAAAACCATTGCTGCTCCAACTTTTACTTAGCCTAATGCTTGTGCTGATTCTGCCAAGCTGATTGGTTCTAGCTGTTGGAATAGCTATGCTTGCGAAAAAGTGGGGAATCCGCCCGATTGGGCTAGTTTGAGGTCTTCAATATCGTCTAAATCAAATAATTGAGGTCCGAGGCAATGGCTTATGTCAGCTTCATCTAGGCGTTTTATAGTCTTTTCAGAGAGCTCTTCGCGTGACCAGGGGAGGTCACTGGCAAAACATATCTCTGCCTGTTTCAGGTTGTGTAGACCGATTGCCCAATAACCACCGTCATTACTTGGTGCGATGCAGACATCATGAGTTTCGAGTTGAGTTTCGATTTCCTGTATTTTATCGACCGCTATTTCAGGGCAGTCGGTGCCAATAAAAATCATTGGGCCTTTGTCGATGCGTGCTGTGGCCGCTGCTAATAATCGCTCGCCAAGACCGCCATTTATTTGTCCGCTGTGTTCATAGATGCCAAGTGGGCATTGTTTAAATACCGCTAGATCACCAGTGTAAAAAATGTGTTTGTCATGTGACCATGCATCAACAACTGCAGCGGTTCGCTTGAGTAATTCTTGGTAGATGGCAAATGCGGTGTCAGCGCTAGTGCCTTGAGCAAGGCGTGTTTTGACTTTCCCATGCTCGGGTGCTTTGGCAAAGCATAGCAGTTGCGCTTTAGGCATTATTGCTCAGTGCAGGCTGTTTGCTGTCGATAAAGCGCCATGGTTTTGAGCGCATAAATATATCACTGAGTAGCCAGATAATCGCTGGAAGGTGGGCGAGTGTGGTCACCCAATAGGTTTCAGTCCACACGCCATTATTCGCAGCAATTTTTAAGCCGTGTAGCCAGAATATCGGTGTCATGGCGGTCCAGAAAATGAGACCCCATGATTGTCGTACAAAAGGCAATAAGAAAACCAATGGCGTAAAATACCAGGGATAGAGCGTCGGTAGGCATAAGAATAAAAGCGCGAATAATTTCGCGCATAATGCAGCAGCATCGCCAGCGCCATGATAAGCGATGTTTTTATGATCACGCCATATCAATAGAGCACTGCCGCCGAATAAAATCAGCATTAGCGTTGCAACGGTGGCGAAACGTAAGGGCTGTTCTTCCATTAATATGGTGCCCCAAAATAATCTAATCAGTGGTTCGAGGGCGCCGTGAAAATGTAACTCACTTCCAAAACGGCCGAGACTATTAAATAGAGCTGTGCCTGCATTGAGAAATGGTATGTAGGCAAGAATTGCCAATCCAATTGGAATGAGCCAATGCTGCCATGGGGCCTTTATTAATTTTGGTAGTAGAGCCCAGGCAGCAAACGGTTTGCATAGTGCAGCACAACTCATAGCTGCTAGCCCACGTTTATCAGATTGCTGATCCCAAAACCACAAGCCAGCGAGCATAAATAACATCATCCATGCATCGTTATGTCCTTCACCGCTTAGCCATATGGGACCAATAGGATTCCACCAAACCAAAGCGAGGAGTGCTAATGGTAATCCACGTTTAATTAATAATTGACTAACAAGAATAAGAGCAAGGCACTCTGTTACAAATATGGAAATTTTAATACCCATGTCAGTGGAGCGAAAGTGGGTGACAATTGTTTCAATGCCGATGGTCAATGGTGGATAGATGGCAGTCCAGTCGGGATGATTTACGGCATCAGTAATGCGTGTATCCAAATGTTGGTCTAAAAGCGCTCTGGCTTCCGGATCATGTGGAGCGATTAGATAGGGGTTTTGTGCATAAGCAGCCTGGCGCCCTTCAACAATATAACGATTAACATCATCAGATGCTTCCATGCCATTGAGCATGAACAGGCGTACGACAAGCCCACAGAGAATGATAAATGCAAGTCCATAACGACTAACTTCGCCATGTTTTTGCAGGAAATAAACACTTACTAAATAAACAGCGCTTATCGTTAAACCGATGCTGGAATATAAGGCGGCAGCGTAGACCCAGGTTTCATTTTGAATGGATAGAAGCGCAAACAGCCCGCAGAAAAGAATGCCTGATGCATAGAGCCATTTAGGTGTGGTGGCATGCGAGGGCTGTCTATTTTTAAACCAAGAATGAAAACTTAATATACCAACCCAGGCAAAACCGCTGACATAAATAAATAATAACGGTACTATCCAAGGACGATCACTTTGTAAGCCCCAAGCGATACCGAGGCCAGCCCATAAGGCGCAAGCTATTTCAACAAAACCAATTTTTCGTTTAGCGCTATAGGATCCACTGCTGTCGCCTTTTTTCGGTGTTCGGATAAATGCAGACTGAATTCCTTGCAAGGCCTGTGAGACCGCCTGCGTATTGGAAATAGCAATCCCAGTGCCAATAGAAGCGAGCACGGGGAAGTAATACATGCGTTTTATTCCAGTTTTACCATGCAAGACATATTGACTTGCCGCATAGACTAAAAATGGCGCCCCAACACCAATTAAAAATGCTAGTAGGCCAAACATCAA
>JANQLF010000194.1 GCA_028280785.1 Planctomycetota bacterium | reverse complement strand
TGCTGGTGAGTATGGGCGAGGTTTTACGGTAGTGGCCGAAGAAGTTCGGCGTTTGGCCCAGAACGTTGCTGTAGAAGCCAATAAATCTACAGAATTAGTTGAAGAGGCTTTATTGCGCGTCGAATCTGGACGAGAAAATGCCGAGAGTTTACAGAGTGAATTTGAAGAAATCAGCAAATCAGCTGATTCAGTTGCTCAAATTGTTTCCGGTATTTCAGATGCGAGTACCAAGCAGGGTGTCGGTGTCCGCAGTGTGGCGCAATCGATAAGTCAAATCGAACAACAAACCCATAGAAACGAACAGTATGCCGGTGAAGTTTTATCCAATGTCAAAATCATTTCCGACGAGGCGGATCGTTTGCGTGAAATTGCAAGTATTCTTAATCAATTGGTTAAGGGTACGGACATTGAGCACAGCGATGAATAAATGAGAGCTGGATTGCTGGTATCGTATAATTTTCCAAAATAAAAATACTTCTATTCGTATTAATCTATGCCGATTTAATACAGCACAGATGCGCTTCGGTGAAGTATCCTGCAGCTTGTGTCGCGTTGGTGCATTCATTAAGCTGTATGAATGATTGATGATGAGCAGAACGAGCGAGCCAATTCGCGTAGACGTGTCAGCCCCTTGTTCCGTTGGCTATCTGGCATTTTATCATTGTGTAGTGGTCTTGGTTTTGTCGGTGCCATTGCGATAACCTTGATGAACCGTGAGGAATTATTTACCTATCAGCTCGGTGTGTTGCTGGCGGCCTGCATGCTGGGCTTTCTGTTGTTTGCATTTATAGCCGTTACTGGCGGTGAGCCGTACAGGACGCTTGAGCGGTTTTTGGGTCTCATGGTTTCTGATACGAACGACGACACGGGTGATAGTGTTGATGAGAAGGCGGATTCATGAACGACCACGAACGGTCTCGGCAAGGCCTTCTATGGGGGATGATTATTTTCGTCGTGATCCTGCTGATTGCAGGAGCGGCGTTGTTAATCTGGCGTTGGACAAATTATAATAACCACTACATGGAACTGGCGGCAACAGCTCAGGAACACTATTACGAACTTGAAAAGACAAAGCACAAAGTGCAAATGTTGGAAGAAGCGCAGGAATATTACAAACGGGAATTGATAAAGGTTCAGAAGCAGGGTGGTAACGTCGATGCTGTTCAATTACAAATAGACACGAATCAGGTACACTTGGATGCCGCGATAAAAAAACGCAAAAAGCGCAGTGACTCGCTCGCCAAAAGCAAAGAAGCCTTGGAACGTTTTCGCGATCAAAATGTGTTTATTTATAAAATTGAATAATATTTAAAAATTATAAAAAACCTCGACTTGCAGATAATCATCATCGCGCAATTCATATAAGGCGTCGCCAGCCTCGGCGTCTTCAAAGGCACGTGCCTGGATTTCGATGGTAAATTGATCGTTGATGCGATGTTCGAGTTCAAGGGTGATTAATTGACCGCCACCATCGAGGTCAATTGCCACACCACCAAGGATCGCGGTGTCTTGGGTGTTGTTAAAGGTCAGACGTGCGCCGAGAAATAAATCGTTTTGTAAAAAGGTCGTGGCATCATCGCCGCGTTCGTCCCAGATATATTCGGATAAAAAGCCGAGGTCGATGTCGCTGTTAAAAATGCCGACGCTGGTGTATTCAAAACCACCGGTGGCGGCGCTGTATTCATCGCTCGTGCTGTCGCGGTAAATCGCTTCGCCTTTAATTAACCAACCACCAATAGGAATGGTCGTATCAATGGATGCTTGGGTCATTTGTTCGTAGTAGGGGCGCAGCGTCGCGTTTGCACCGGGAATAAATAAGGGATCACGGTTAGTGCCGTTAAATAAGCCGAGGCCGATATCAAAGCTGTCGAAATTACCGTTAAAGCGAAGCGCTGCATCCGTGTGCCACTCTTCAGCACCTGATTCGTATGCAGCGTTATCGGTGTCGATGACGAATGGGGTTGTTTGCAGACGACCGTCTTCACCGGGAAAACTGCGCTCACGAAATCCTGGTAAAATAAATGCTTCGATGCTGCCCCAGCTGTCATACCAAGTGGCTTTGAGCATGGCTTGGCCGAATTTATCTTCGCCATCAATATTTTCGACGGCGTCGGTTTGATTAATCACATCAACTAAATGGGCCAGTTCAGTTGCGCCCCAGTATTCTTTACTGATGCCGAATTTAAATTCCCAGTTGTCATAAATACCAAGGACATGGGCTTCGCGTACATCAAAGTGACTGCGTTCGTCATCTTCTTGATCAAGGCGGCCGAATAATTCGACGGTCGTTTCCCAGTTACCTGCAAAATCGTGATACCATTCTGGTTGTGCAGCGATCGAGATATTTGTTTGCTCTTGATCGTTCAGACCGTCATCGGCGTAGACCTGACCCTGGATGGCAATCCAGCCGCTGAATTCTACTGCGTCCAGGGTCGTGGTCGTACCGATGCCACACATTAACAATAATGAGGGAACTAAATATTTCATTATCGAGCTCGTTTGAGGGCTTGTTGTGAAAAGGTGGAGGCATTAAAGTCATTGTCGAAAGTGTAGTCACTCTATTTCAACAAAGTCTTGCTGCCTTTTTGATTATTGACCATCAACATGGTATGCGAACGCCAGTAGCGATCTTTATAGAGTTTATAATCGCTCCAGCGCAGGGTTTTTAATAATGATTTTTTACGGTCGAAAAACTTCACCTGTTCAAAGCGTAATTTGTCCTGACTGATCCAGACTTCGCGTACGCTGTAACCGGAATTTGGATCGACGGGATCGTAATTAACCACCCAGACTTTTTCACCATCAATGACATCATCGCGAACATAGGTGTAGGTGAATTTTTCAACTTCTTGCGAGGTTAAATCTTCATAAGCGAATTCACTGCCGACAAAGGGCCCGGATTTATTACGCGAGGCAATGCGTTTGACGCGTTTAATCGCTGGTAAATACAGCCATTGGTCATCGTCGCCTTGCTTATGCGTGAAACTTAAAAGCGCGGTGCCTTTGACGTCTTTCGGTGTATGGAAAATTATCATGGTTTTGTCACCATCACCGTCGACTTCTAAGGTTTTATTCGACATACGTCGAGTGTTGCTTTGACCGTGACGATTTTCCAAGGTCATGGTCAGTGTAGCGATGCTGTTACCAAAACCGTATTCGAGTTGGTCGACGGCTTTGGCAATGGCGAGGCCTTTAGCCGGAGCATCCATGTTTTCGAATTTCAAATCATTTTTTATTTTATTGATTTGCGGGTATTCTTGGGCCTGGCCTGCACTTAGGGCAAAACTCAGAATAAATACGGAACTTAATAGCGTAGTGAGGTATTTCATGCTGGGATCCTTTGTGAATCTGTTGGGTTTGTAGATGAGTTAGTAGTTGGGGAAATTTTTGCTGGAATAACCGGATGTTGTCCAGTCAGACGCGCTTTGTTTTTGGCAAATAGACGTTCGCCGCCAATTAAAAGGCCGGGTAGCATCAACATGTCAGCAATTAATGCACTGAAGATAGTGATGCTGGACAAGAGTCCGAGGCTCCAATTCATGCGGAAGGTTGATTGCGACATGATCATAAAGCCGCAGATCAAAATGACTGAGGTAATAACCAAGGCTCTGCCGACGGCGGAATACGAATATTCGATGCTTTCTTCGGGGCTACGACCTTCGCGACGGGCGCGTAAATATTTGGAAATAACGTGGACGGTGTCATCGACGACAATACCCAGTGTTAATCCAGCGACGGTGGCCACGGCCATGCCGATACTGCCGACGAGTAAGGCCCAAAAGCCAAAGCCCATCAGGATCGGAATAATATTTGGTGCCAGTGATAATAAACCGATGCGCACGCTGCGTAGAGCGATCACCAAAACCAAAGTAATTAATATCAGTGAGAAAATCGTCCCACCGATCATTGCATCGATATTGCGTTGAGAAATATGTGCAAACATAACTGCGGGGCTGGCGCCGGTGCCGGCAAAGACATCATTATTGTTAGCAGCAATCCATGCGTTTGAGCGTTCTTCAAAGCCGCGGATTTCTGTCGTTGACATATCCTGCAAGGTAGCCGTGACTTTACTGCCGGATTTTTTCACATTGGTTAAAGTGGTTAGATCAAGGCCAAAAGGTAAGCTCATTTCATAGAGTAATAAATACTGCGACGCCAGTTCTTTGTTTTCGGGTATGCGGTAAAATGACGCTTGGTCGTTATTCATGTTTTTATTAATGCGTTTATAAATATCGCTGAGCGAAGAGACGTGGACGACCTCGGGTTGATCGCGCAACCACAGGGTAAACGCCTCAAGACGTTCTAAATAAGCCGGATCAGTGATGCCATTTTCGGTACCTGATTCCAGGTCGTAGCTGACATTATAGACGCCGGTTAAGGTCTTATTAATGTGATCGGTGTGATTTCTGAATTCGACGGTTTTATCAAAATATTGAACGAAGCGGTCATCCAAATCGATTAATGGAATACTGGCGCTTAAGATGACGGCGACGACTGCAACAGCGGCTAAATTTTTATATCGATGAGCAATTAACCACCGTGCCGCGGCAGCAAAGCGATCGGATTTATGTTCGACCTGTTTCGGTGCGCGTGCTGGTAAGATTGCTAATATCGCTGGTAAAATGGTGGTTGAAAATGCAAAGGCCAACATCACACCAACGGCAGTGATTAATCCATAATGCTGAAAGGGAGGGGTGTCAGAGAAACTTAATGACAAAAATCCGATAGCGGTGGTTAATGATGTAACGAAAACCGGTCCGATATTAACGCGTAATGATTCTCGTATTGCGTCATATTTATGCTTACCTTGGGCAAGGGCCTGACGATAGGTGACAATAATATGTACACAGTCAGCAACCGCCAAGGTCATAATCACCGTCGGTGCCATGACCGAAATAGGCGTTAATCCTATTTCAAGAAAACCAGCAACACCCATCGCACCAATGGTGCTCAGTCCAATCACCGCAAACGTACCGATGGTGCCGACAATCGAACGGGTAAATACAAAGGTTAAAACCATGATTAATCCATACATGGCCATAGTCAGCGTTGACATGTCGGCGATGCTCGCTTCGGGAAAGGCGTTATTCAGCATAACTAAACCGGAAAGCGAAATCGTTAAATCAGGATGAGTCTTTAAAAATTCAGCAGTCATACCGCGAACGTACTGGGCGACTTCAGGAACTTCCTGGGCATCGACGCCGGGTAATTCAACGGTGATATTAACCGCGGTGGCTTTGCCATCGGGTGAGAGCAAGCGATGCACTAATAAAGGCTCGTGCAGAGCGACTTCTTCGATGCGTTTTAAATCAGCACGGTCTAAGGGACTTTGTGCCGGCACTAAATCATCAACAATTAATTCATCAGCAGTGCCGATCGAATGTTGATAATTGGTTAAGGAATCGACACGCGTCGAATACGGAATTTGCCAACTTAATTCACTTAATTCTTGGATCGCGGTAAGGGTACTGGCATTAAATACCGTGTCCTCTTTCGATTCGACCATAATTAAGACGTTGTCGTCTTTGGCGTAAATGTTTTGCATCCGTTCGAATGCATTTAATTGCGGATTATCTGGGCCAAAAAAGGCGCGATAATTAGTTGAGAAATATAAACCACCGAGACCGCTACCTAAAGCGACGACCACAGCCAAGACGAAAAAGGGCACGAACCATTTAAATCGAATAATGGTGTTGCCGAATCGCGAGGATGCCTGTGGTGTGGTTTCGTTGTTCTCTGTTGATGCTTCTGAACTGTCGTTGGACATGAGGGGTTGCTCCGGGGCTCTTTACTTGAGTTTATTTTTAATTGATAAAGTACCTACTAGTAGGTAGGTATGAGTATAAAAAAGGGGGATTCATGGTTTCAATCCTGCTAAGACATGTGCTGCATAGCGTTTAAGCGTGCCATTTTGCATGGTGCGCTCGACCTGCATGGCACCTTGAAAGCCACTTAAAATAGCGATGGCCTGGTCTTCAGGATCGCCAGTAAAACTGAGTGTTTTCTGTTTGCGGCCTTCAGCTAACCAGCTGGAATACAGGGCTAAACGACGCTCATGCATCAGGCGGGTTTGTTCCTGCATGCTTTCAGGGAGGTTCATAAAATCTGCATCAAGAATGCCAGCTGGGCAAATATGCTTAATATCTTGGTGATTCAGTACCGCAGTTTGCAGCGCTTCGAGGCGCTCATAAATGTTGGCATGCTCACTTTCGACGCCACGAAAGATGCCTTCCATCATCTGTTGCCACGAGGCAATAATGGCCAGCCCAAGGTCTTCCTTTTTAGGGAAGTGATGATGTATACTAGCTTTACGTATACCGACCTGATCCGCGATATCCTTATAGCTGAAGCCGGTCCAGCCCTTTTCGAGCATTAAATCCCTGCCTGCTTCGATCAGTGCTTCTCTGGTATCGACGAGTTGTTCAGGGCTCATGTCTATATGTCTACCTACTGGTAGGTATGAGTCAAGGGATTGTTTAAGTGGTTTAGAATAAAATAGGTTAATATTAACCCATAAAAATGTATGATTAAATTTATATGCATGAATTGCCCGGTTATACTGTTGGAAAGCATCCTTCAAAGATATATACTATGATATATACTGATGAGGAGGTGCATAGGATGCAACATGCGAAGCTATTTACCAATGGTAGAAGTCAGGCCGTGCGCCTTCCGCGGGAATGTCGTTTTGATGGTGAAGAAGTCTTGGTGAAAAAAATTGGGAATGTGGTCATGCTTATTCCACTTGATGATCCTTGGTCGCTGATGGAGCAAAGCCTTGATGCATTTTCGGATGATTTCTTAACGTACAGGTCTGAACAAGAAAACCAAGCCAGAGAATCGCTGTGATTCGTTATCTTCTCGATACGAATATGTGTATTTATTTAATTAAACAAAAACCACCTGAAGTTATTCAACGCTTACGTCAATGTGCTATGAGTGAGGTCGGTATTTCCAGCATCACAACGAGCGAGTTATATTACGGCGTCGCCAAAAGTGAACGCATAGAACAAAATTCCATGGCATTAATGACATTTTTAATGCCATTCGAAATCTTGCCTTATGAAACCGAGGCTGCGCAGGCCTATGGTCATATTCGCGCTTCTTTGGAGCGAGGCGGTACGCCAATTGGTGCGCAAGATACATTTATTGCGGCGCATGCTTATGCGCTTGGTGTAACCTTAGTCACCAACAACGAAAGAGAATTTGAACGAGTCGATAATTTGCGCATTGAGAATTGGGTCGCGTGAAGTTCTCATGAATTGATTGATCCAACGCTGCGTTTTGAGCTTAAGTGTGATATATTTATTGAAGCACATTTTACAGCAGATAGATTTGACGTACTCGATTTGAGCGCCAAATGAAGTATCTCCTAATTTTAACTTTTGTATTATGTGCCTGTGCACGGCCGACAAGCATGCACGTACCTCAAGAAATTAATAATTCTGCAGGTCAGCAGGAAAATTCCATTGCCTGTTCTATTGGTGCTCAAGGCGTTGTTGCGTCTGTCGGCCAAGTCGACCCATGGATTGATTGGGTCATGTTGACTGTCAGCGATTATATTGAACCAGGTGATGAATTTATTATTCACCGTGGTGATCTCTATGTTGTGCGCGTGACCGTTATCGAAACTTTCCCTACCATGGCTGCTTGTTTAATTGACAAAACATCGTGGAATATTCTCGGTTTAGATATTGAACTTGGTGATGCGGCCATGCAACGAATGGTGTATTGAATACTATGAAATTATTCACTTTTTTAATTTTATTGACTTGCTTCTTATGCTGTGGGTGTGCGGATAAACAGCAAATAGAAGCAGAGAATCGTCGGCATGGCATTGCCACCGGTTTGATTTATGAACATTTTAATTGGACTGTGGGCTTAACCTCTGACATGAGCGATGAATACCGCGCCTATTATTATGGATACCGCAAAGGCGTTGAAATTTATCAAGCCCTGGTTGGCGATGATGTCGAAAATAAAAAACGCGTACAAGCAATCTTGGATAAACACAGCATTACGGACGATAATTCAGGTGATGAAGAAACTCGCTTGAAGTTTTTTGTCGATTTCAATAAGGAATTTTCGTTTGAACATGTAGAAGAGTAAACTTGTGAAGTTCCACTCAGAAGTTTATCAAGAATTTCTCCATGACTTGCGTAGACCGCGTTTTATCAGACGTATGAGATATGCGCTGTATTTTTTGGCAGGGCCCTTGGTGTATTTGGGAATGCTTTTTGCCCCAAGTGCAGTGGCAGGAACTTTTATTCAGATATTTTTTCTCACACCGTATTTAGCTTGGCTAAATCCGTATGGTGTGGTTTTCTTATCGTTAACCTACAGTGGATTTGCTATTTTTAGTTTTATAAAGCATATGCGCGTTGGGGTTTTTCAGGTCGACCTTGTCTTCTTTGCACTGGGTGGAATGCTGTCGCTGTTCATCCCATTTATGGGTATATTTGAGGCACCAACGTAACGCTCTGTGACAGTAATAATCTTGTAATTAATGTCCGAGTGCTTCTTGGACATCGTGTCGCGCGCTAAAGGCTGCGGCTTGTGTATTCCTGTTTTTAGCATTGATGAACGTTTTTATAATTTTCAATGATTCTTCGCTGTGAATTGTGCCTAAAATATACAAGGCTTCATCTGCTGTTTTATCATCATTTAAATAGGGTTTAATTTCTTCAATGGTGATCTTGTTGGGCGTAGGATGGATCCAAAGATAAGTGAGGGCTTCTTCAATATGTTCAATATCCTTTAAGCTCCTTAGTTGCCTATGGATAGTGTCATAGAGCAAGGGAATCTTTTTTAATGGAATGCTATAGCGTAATGCGCATAACAAAGTCTCACCTTGAAGAGTTGGAATTATTCCGGCCATAAAAACAGAGGCTTTGGCGGAGTCTCTAAAACTTCCTCCAAGTATTTCAATGAGTGCACGTTTTTCTTCTTCATTACAATTAGGATAGACCTCATTGATGTCATCCACACTGATCGCATTGGGTTGTTCATAGAGGCGAATTGATAAATCATTATGTAAATGAGGATTTGCAAGGTATGCCTTTATAACCTGTGAGGGGTAAAGACTATTTTCAATAGTCCACTTCGGAGCAAGAATTGGTGGCAAGACCCAGGCCAAAAGGCCGAGTAAGCCCAGCGTTGAGACAATGATTAAATAGATGAGGGGTTTGTTTAGCTTACCGTCTGTCGTCATTAGATATATTCCATCATAATGCAGTAAACAAAGCCGAACATTCCCAGCACAATAATTCCTGCAATGGCCGTTAAGGTTCTTTTGGCTGCCTTTTTTGATACAAAGTAACCGACGTAGCAATAAATGAATGCGCAGGCAATAATCACCCCACAGACGACTGCCGCCATGTAGTTGTATTTATCAGAAACTGCGCCTTTGTCTTTATAAGTGAAAAATTGGACGAGATACATGAATACAACGATGCCAGATGTATATAATGCTTTCGAGAGAGGATATTGAATCTTTGACTCAATTTCTTCGTCTTGCGGCTTGTAGTGGTCTTCGTCTTTAATCATTTTCGATTTAACTTTACATAACCTTGGAGCAGCATGAACCCAAACCACAGTGGAACGAGTGCAGGTATGAATGTCATGAAATAATTACTGGTACTGGGGTTGAGATAATCTTTAATATATACGAGTCCGTAAATCAGGCCGAAGACACTACAAACCACTGAGAGTTTGAATGCGGTCAGCATCCACTGACCTGGTTTTTTACTGGTGTCGGGCAAATCCTTATCGGCAACGAGTGTTTCCTCCATGGTGCATTGACCACAGGCTGGACACGATGCATCAGCCTTGGGGATGACTTTATTGCCACAATTTACGCAGGTGACTATATCCATCTGTCCCCATCTTTATGTATGATGAGAGTGAGTATGTATCGCATTAGCGTAGTATAAAGGACTTAACCACGCTTGCTAGGGTGCTAAGCTGCTTGTGTTATTAGTGAGAATTTGAAGTAAATGAAAACTAATCGTGATCTGTATGTGGCATTGAGCCAGAAAAGAGTCATTGCATGAGCTCATGCAAAACCGTGTTGAACGTGCCCAGGAATAGAATGATGGTGAGGCTTAGCAGTTTTGCATTAAGCTTATTTATTGTTCTTA
This sequence comes from Planctomycetota bacterium, assembly GCA_028280785.1. Classification (GTDB taxonomy): domain Bacteria; phylum Planctomycetota; class UBA11346; order UBA11346; family UBA11346; genus JANQLF01. The sequence continues at coordinate 22,132 of JANQLF010000194.1, read as the reverse complement.
TAATGAATGGGTGCTATCGCAATTCGGGATATTATATGTGTATGGCTGGTGGAGAAATCGAAGACTATATAAAAGAACATGATATTGATTTGCAGGGATCAAAATGTGTGAGTAGTGGATGCCTTCTATTATCGGAAAAATATTTCGAAGAGATGGGTATAAAGACGAAGAGGAATTACACCTTAAGGGAAATATACGCCATTGAAGTTGGCGATCCACCTGAACGGAAAAACTTACATGTTTTTATTCATCTGGAGTACAATAGAAAAATCAGCCATTATACCTTTGATGAATGGGCTGAAAAATTTTCTGATGATAAACGTGCCTTTGATATGATGTCAGAGATTTTTAAATCAATTAGGAAAGACAAAATAGAATGAGCAAGTGCTCAAGGCACCTCATTATCGAACCAGGTGAGTTGGTGGTTAATGATAGTATCATTGTACTTTGCTAGGTGGCTCATTATTGATTTATTGGGTCCATCATAAGTTCCGGAAACGAGATAGGCATACAGGTGGAGTTTAAAACGTGATTCTACTATGTCGTCACTATTGATTAAGGCTTGCTCAAGGTGTTGTTTAAATTCATCGGGAAAGCGCTGTTTGATGATGGTATAATGGCCCCAGTCGAAATTCTTTCTTATTAATCTGTTCCTGGTACCGCGCTTGGTAATACACAAATAGGGGTCATTGAAATACATGGTGTGCAGGCAGTGTGCCGAGGAGGGTGAGTAATTGAGAACATGCTCGGGCGCCCATTTAGGCAAAGCAAGCCACAAGACTGACCAGACGGTAAATATGCCAATAAATGAAAAAGTGCCGATTAAATACATGCGTCTGTAATCTACTATTCTTTCATGTGCGTTTTGTGTGTTGTTGTCTGCTTGGCAAAGTTCGGTGCGGCAGTTTCCACAGGTATAGCTTGTTGATGCACAGCTAAATGTGGTTTTACATTGCGGACAGGTTGAGAAGCGACGATAGGCCCAAGACAGGGAGCATCTGACTATCAACATCCACAACAATGCAGAGCGGAGTGTCGAGAAATAAATTTCATGATTCCAGTAGGCACTCAAATAATGATACGCTGTGACAACAAATAGACTGTCGGCAACTATGGTCGCGTAAGCGACAATAGTTCTGAGTAATTTATGATAATACCAATTGCGTGGATTTAATCTTGAGATTACAGGCCAGATCCGCTTGGTGGAAATCATGCTGTAAACTTAGCTATAGTTATGCCAAAGATTCGGTATCTAAGTGAAGATTGTGCCTGTTTGGGCGTTAACTATTGACACTTTCTGTCAAGGTGTGACCAAAAGTGTCACTGATTAATTATTGGTTATCCATTCTAGAATTAAGATGTGCCAGATAGTGAACGGACTGTAAATTTTCTTATAACTAGTCTTCCACCAGCGCGCTTTATTGGAGGAGTGTAATAGATTGCCATCAAAAGTAACAACTTGGCTAAAGGCAGAGCTGGGACTTTCTTCCCATTGTGTACCATTGTAGTGAAGGTTCACTGTTGTATAGGTAGTGGGTTCCGATCGCTCATCGAAATATTGATAATGATAGATGTATAACTTGCCGTCTTTAAAATAACAATCTAATGGGTCTCTGTTTTTTATATTGGTATAATATCCGTTCTCACCCCATGGTGGCGAACAAATCAAAATTGGTAAGTAAAAGACAAAAGTATTGCAGATAGAATCGCTATGCTTGGGAAAATCTTTGAGCGGCTCTCAGATGTCATGGTGTAGTTTTACGTATGACCTTAATCCCGTCACCGGTTAGGCTGCCGCCAAACCAGGTACCCATTTGAGCCCTTCGTTCGGTGTTCCCTTCACGTTCATGATAGACCGGTCCATAACCAAACCAAATGGTGAAGGTATTGCCGTAGCTTTCAGGTAGGGGTAATTCAAGCACTTCGGATTCTTTATTATCAGGGCTTAATTGAATAGTGTCATTTATTTTATCTGATAAGAAAACTTGCTTGGTATGCTTGTTGATTGTATCGATAAGTAAATCGTGTTCATCCAGAATCATGACCCAAATCGGTGCTTCAGCTGCTTTCGTTGTCCACGGTGCGTTTACGAGTAAATCCTTATCAAGTTGTAAATTAATTAATAACTTGTTTTTATCTTCATTGAGTTTGCCAATTAAACTGAGTCCATTTTTCGATGCACCAATATCTGATTTTTTAGGTAGGACAATGACTTTACTACCAGATCCTGAGTCGCTTATTTTTGTCAGGTTTAGATCATAATCATTGTCGATGGCAATGGTTTTCGCTTCTTTTCTATTCCACCATTCTACGTAGCTGATACCTTGATATCTCAATGGAACATCAATGACACCAAAGGTTCCTTCGTCACCAGTCCGCCACAGACGATAATAGGTTAATTGATGGACGCGACTTCTGGCTCGCTTTTTACCACCACCAGTTCGCGATCCCCATGCGCCTTCATCACGGCGACTTTTAATCAATACAGGAGCTCTGATAGCAGTATAGTTCGTTCCTGGAGCTGTGAGTTTAGTAGTTGACCAAAACCCACGGTATGATTTATAAGACCAGCGGCATTTGACTGTTTCACCGAGGTGCGCAACCGATTTCGATACCTGTAATAAGCGCTGCGGGCTTCGATTTCGTTCGATAAGAATTTTTCGTAAAATTTCCTTTTGCTCATCAGTACCAGTTTTGGCCTGTTCATAAGTTCGAATCCGCACATTTGAGTCGGCGCTGGCAAGGCCATTGAGCAGTTGTTCTTCGTAAGTTTCCGTTTCAACGGAATGCAGAGGGATTATGAGGCAGCATGCTATGAGTAGACGGGTGTACTTCATTTTGAATCTTCTTTGGTGACAAGTTTTACTGGTGAAAATCCATTTGATTTGAGGTAATCAACAACTTTCTTAGCATAATTAAAACGGGTTTTAGGGTCTGCAACGATGAGCACCGATTTCATTTTCACTTGTTTAGGAATATCCTCAAGGTCGATTTCTTTATTTATATATTGAAGTTTATCATTGGAAGAAAGGTAGATAATCGCAGACTCAAGTAAATTGATGTCAGTTGGCAATTGGCGATTGGCTTTCAATTCTAATGCCAATTTGGTTAAGCCACTGGAGAAATCCAATGGAGTGAGTCCATCTTTATTCTTTACGTCAGCCTTCGCGCCATTCGTTTTGAGCAATTGAATGCATTTGACAAGCATAAGAGGAATTTCTTTAGAGTATTTCAAGCTGCCATCTAACATTTTTTGATTCATATCTGGCATTGGTGCAACGCCATGCAGCGGGACATTTCCTAGTTTTGATTGAGCATTTACATTAGCGCCTTTATCAATTAATAGTTTAATGCAGTCGATGGTTTCTAAATTGGTGTGACTACAATGGTGAATGAAATAGGTGGCTTGTGCTGCCCAATGCAGGGGTGTATGCCCATTGTCATCGGTGACTTCAATGTTCGCGCCATGCTTTAATAGTACTTCAATAACATCAGGCCGTGTAAATTGTGCTGCCCAGTGTATTGGCTCGCGTTTACTGAAATCTCTGATGTGAATATTTGCGCCACCTTTTATGAGGGCTTCAGCAGTTGCGGCATTCTTAGCCCAATAAATGGCTGTGTCGCCACGTCCGCGTTTACAGTTGACGTCTGCTTTATTGGCAAGGAGTAGTTTGATAATTTCAACATTGCCTTTTTCGGCGGCGATGTGTAGGGCTGTTCTACCCATGTGTCCAGTGGTATCGACAACACTAGGATCTTCATTGAGTCGCTTCTTAATAGATTTGACGTCTTGCATTCTTACTGCTTTGAGAAATTCAGAATAACCATCTAGTTTGTGAAGGAACGAATCGTTATTCGGAGCGGGCATCTCAATTTCTGCTTGTGCTGTTCCAGCTTTTACAACCTTTTTGATAGATTTAACTGGTCGTTCGTTGGCTTTGTCCTTCATCCATTTAGGATTACTTTTCCAGACGCCATCTTCTACTTCTTTTGCCAATTTATGGTTTATGTCCAGTAGTACATGTTTTACTTTAGTTGCGTCACCATTTTTCCGCCAATAAGGCGAATGTCCTTTCCCGACAATTTCAACGGCGACACTGGACCAAACAAATTCACCTAGTTCCACTTTAATACCATCTTTTTCATTGGTGTATTTCTTACTTTGCTCGTAAAATAATGGATCGGCCAGAAGCCTTTGCCTTTTATCTTTAGCAAAGGTTTCTCCAGGCCCCCATAATTTCACTTTTTTATCGGACAGGAACTTGGCGAGCCAGGCTTGAGCTGCTTTACCTTCAGGCATCGCTTTACCATCTTCATTGTCAACAATTTCAGGGGTATCAACATATAAAATACGCACCGTTTGTTCGCCATTGTCAGTTTTGACTATTATGGTGTCCCCAGTGACAACTTTGACGACTTCAAAGGGTCCTTGTTCAACGGCAGGAATAGTGATGACAATGCATGTTATTAACAGAGTGAGGGTGTAACGCATCATTCTAGCATATAAGGCTTAGCGAATGGATCTAGCGGTATAAGCTGTGGCGATGGCAAAACTGCGCTATAGCCAAGTGAAGGGTAAGAAAAAGGCGAAACGCCAATTAAAGGTCAGCTTGAAAACCATTCGTACCTTATCATTGGGTAGTTTGGTTCTTGGACTCGTTATACTTGCCGTAGTGCCTACACTTGTGAATGCTAATCCAGAGGCGCCTTGGTGGGCAATGGTTCCGTCGATTACTATTGGCAGCTATATGGTAGTGGTGTCTTTCGGCGCATTTAAATTAAACCGCCGTTGTTTAGTGTGGTATTATCCCATCGCCTTTTTGTGGGGATGTGTAAGTATTGGTTTTCTACCTGCCTATATAGAAGCAGTGAGTGGTTTGAAAAGTTCGACCACTCGCTTGTCCAAATTGGCGGACCAAGAGCACGGACGGTCAACAAGAGGTGGCGATACCTAGCTATGTCTGATAACCCTTTTGAAGCACCAGTAACAAGTGAAAAAGGACCCGTGCAAAAGCGCTTTGGGACCAAATATGTGTTGGGCATTATAGGCTCAGTTATTTTAGCTCGAATATTAATAACGGTGTCCGAAACAAATGTATATATCATGTATGTCCTCTGTTGTATTGCGAGTGCATATTTTATTACGCGCTATTGGAGGCCTTATGAACATTTCTATGTGTTTGTGTTTAATTTCTTATTCTATGCATTGCTAACTTTTGAGCGTTTACCTGCTCTGGCACGATTGGCTGAATATTATAGCTGGGGATTTGGTTTAACGTTTCATTTACCAACAACTGTTATTGCTGCTACAGGTTATTTTGCCTCAGTACTAATCGTTGTTCTAGTGCGTTTTGCTAAAGTGGTGAAACACCATCAAGATGCGACCTTGCAATTCGAAGCCGAGCAAGTCGCTGCCGCGACCGAGGTTTTGAAAAAGAAAGAGGAAGCAGAGGCAGAAGCTGAAAAGGAAGAGACATAAAAAACCCGCGCCAATTGACGCGGGTTTGGTGAAGAGAAATAGATGAGTAGAGATGAGTTTTATTTCTCTCCGAGAGCCTTGAAGTAAACTTGGCGGTATGCCAAGAGCGATAAGTAATTGCGCAGTGAGTATCCTGACTTTTTCAGGTTCTCTTCGGTGAAGCCACCTTTGGCCGGTCCACTTGGGTGGACGCCGTCTTTGGAGATGAGGGTGCCGTCCCAGTTGTCACCAGCGCGCTTCATAATTTCGGCGTGGTAATCAATTAATGGAATCTTATGTTTCTCTGCGAGTTTCTTGATAATGACATTGGCGCCATCGACACCTTCTTTTTTGCCGCGCATCGGTGGGATGGTACTGATTATCGGTACACAGTTAGCCGCAATTAATTTCGTGATAACAGTGTCGAGTCCTTTTTCGTAACCGTCAGGAACTTTATTGCCGCGCACATCGTTAGTGCCGATCATAATTAAGGCTACTTCCGGTTTTTTCTTGGCAATAATACCGTCGACAACTTTTAATAAGTTACCGATTCGCCAGCCCGAATAATTACCGTTGCCACCGCCTTTATCGCGGAAGCCTTTGATGGTTTTACCCCACTTGTTGCTTGCTGGTTGTTTTGGTAAGCCATCGTCAGGTATATGGGCTGATGGATCGCCCCATTGTAAGCCAGCCCAAAAGGCCATCGAATAAGTAATTGAATCGCCAAGTTGTGCGACATAGCCCTTGTTGCCTTTAAAGCCTTCATGGACTTTTTTCATCGGCTCGACCCAGTAGTCGGCTTTCTTGTCTGCAGCAGCTGCGGAGGCGGCAAAGCATAGCATGGCTAAGCACAGGATGATGAATTTGTTCATAGGGAGTTCCTCACTCGTTCGACTTTTTGTATATAATTTATCAAGGTCTGTATATACACAGATTGAAAAATTATTTTCCAAACAACGATACAAGTGTGTTTGTGTGACTGTTGTTTCAGTTGAAATAACAGTGACTTACGGAGGAATGCTGGTGATTACGTTATCTGTATATGTTTGAATATCACAAATGTATACAGCTTTATTTATTCGTTGTCCATTCCCATCGTGGTGATGGATCGGAGCCATCGAGATTGGTACCAGCGCTTATTTAGTAAGGAGCGGCAGGCACAGAAAGAGGAGGGTTGAGACGGCTGCTGTCGTAAAGAATAACTTTGTCGATCTATTATTGTTCATCAGATGCAAATTGATCTGGATATCGCTGTTGCCGTTCAGATAAGAGACTTTTGAATTCGTCTTCGTTAAGAGACTCGTGCATCGGTTTATTCTTTAACTGCGTCAGGATCACGGTTGCCTCGCTGTCTTCTATAATCGTCAACAAATGAATGGCAGCACGATGATTCATATCATCAAATAAGTACTGCTCTACATGTTTGGCTTTTAATTGTGGTGTAAGTGGATGGGCCCAAAGAGCCCATAGTAAACGATCAATTTCTCGCGGTGTTTTCTCGAGTTCTTCCCATTTTAACAATTTATCATAGAGTGCGTCTGAGATTTGTAGGTTGGGTTTTAATATATGGATGTTCGATGCTATAATGTACGTTGTGCCGACATTCGGATCATCGATTAATTTAATGATGGTTGAAAGGTTATCATTATTGATGCGCGCTTTGTGATCGATGCGCATACAACACATTAATACGCAGCCAGCACATCCACGTTTGAATGGATTGATATCATTCGTATGTGGTTTGATTGCTTCTGCTAAGATAAACTTGTCGTCATGCAATAATTTGAGCGAGTAATTGTTGATGTCCATGTTAAATCGTTGTGATAGCTTGCGGGAATTAAAAAATGCTGATATGCGTTGACTGAGAAAAGGGCTGTTCTTTAAGGTGAAGAAGGGTGCCAAAACTGGCAGCATGAAAATCAATAGAATAATCAGCGAAAGTGCCAGCGATGAATAAATTATATAATGTTTGGTGTTTTTGTTCACAGTTCAAAGCTTATACTTGATCTGCTTTAGTCCATTACCCTTATTCATGCGCATTGCTGCAAAGCGTTGTGCATTGAAGTGTTGTGAAGGGGAGATGTTGGCCGTTCATAAGTAGGTGGAGCTGCCTCAGTTATAGTTAGTAGGCTATTTTTGAATTGTCAAAATAGCGAGATGATTATGTTTGATGCATGATAAGGCATCTCCTGTTTCTGTTTATCATTCTTTCAATGCTAGCCTGTTCGGGAAAACGTTCGATTACTGAATTAGAACGCCGTAATGAAATGCTCAAGAATCAAAGGGACGAAGCTTGGAAGCAGCTAGATGAGATGTTAGAACAAGTCCAGGGCAAACAGAAAGCATCTAAAGAATGGAGAGAGCGGGCTCAAACAGCATCGCCTGGTGTGATTCATGTCAGGTCTAGTGGTTTGGCTTGGAATTATAGCAATCCACCATTTACAGGCACTGGGCATGGCGATGGCATTGCTCGATTTAAATTGCAGGGAGTTGTGGTCGATGCCAAGACCAAGAAGCCAGTGGCCAAAGTCCAGATTATTGAATTGCCAAGTAGACAATTTGGCGGCGTACCTAAAGAGCACGTGGCTGTGACAAGTCGAGCTAATGGTAGCTTTGCATGTGATGCTTGTGTAGGTGCTGCTTTTCAAACCGGTGGTCCAACGCCCGGGGCCATTTATCAGTCGGCTAATAAAAAATATAAAATTGTACATCCACACTATCAAGGCTTGGAGATTTCTATCGGCTACGGATGCCCAGCATTAAAAATATATCTTCAGCCTAAATGAAATTTTGTAATGAAAAACATTGATCAATCCTGTCCACTATGCCAGCGAATTATAGCGCTGACCAAGCACCATTTGATTCCAAAGAAGCTGCATCGGCGTAAGCACTTTAAAAAGCATTATTCGCGTGATCAGTTAAATAACTGCGTCATGGTCTGTCGAAAATGCCATGATGGCATACATTCGCTCTACGATGAGATGACCTTGGCCAAAGAGTTCAGCGATTTTGATATACTTCAGAATGACCCGGCTTTAAAAAAACACTGCGCTTGGGTAGCAAAGCAAAAGGTGCGTTGAGGTGGAAATTCTCACTGAGCGTCAAGAGCAGCTGAAGAAAGTGCTGTTTGTGGCTGTCTGTATCATCGTGTTTTTAATCATATATTTATTGGGTTTTGTCTACGTGCGCAAAACGCATCACCAATTAATAAGCCCGGCGACATCACCTTTTGATATTACAAGAAGTCCGGTGGAAAAGATAACGCTCACGTATATAGTCTTTGATGAAAATTCTGCCATGGACTCGGTGTTCTACTATACGTTTCTGCCCCTTATTTATGTCGATGAAAAAATGAACGGCACAAAATATTTGGCTCCCGGTGAGACCGTGGGTAATTTCTCTTTGCCTTAGCTGCAGCAGGGAGTTTGAACGGCTACATTGAAACGAAGCCTTCAATCAAGCACACATGCGGGCTGAAAACGCGTTTAGACGCTTGTAATACTTGTGTGATATCGCCATACTGTGCACCTGACCATTACAATATGGAGTTGTACATATGGATCCTGTTATTTTGACTATCATTATTGTCGCTGCAGTTGTGGCTGCGATCTTCCTGATTTGGGCGGTTGGCGTTTATAACGGCCTAGTTCAGCTACGACACAACATCGACAAGGCCTGGCAAAACATCGACGTACTGCTCTTGCAGCGTTACGAGGAATTGCCACCTTTAGTTGAGGCCTGTATGGCCTATATGGAGCATGAAAAAGAGCTCCTTGAATCAGTAACGCAGTTGCGCACAGGCTATACCCAGGCCAAAGAGCGCGCTGAGAAGGTCAGTATTGAAAATCAACTAGCCGACAAGATGACCAATTTAGGCCATGCCTGGGAATCCTATCCGGATCTAAAGGCCAGTCAGAATTTTTTGCAAATCCAGTCACGCGTTAGTGAGATAGCAAACCAGATTGCTGACCGACGTGAATTTTTTAATGATTCAGTCAACACTTATAACATTCGCATCAAAACTTTACCTGACATGATTGTGGCAAAATTATTGAATTACCATAAAGAGGACATGCTCCAAGTCCCTGATGAAAAACGTGAAGATCGTCCCCTTGGATTTTAACGATTAAACTTGTTGTGATGCGTTGATATGATTAGTGCACTCATCGAGTTTATTAAGCGTTTATTGAGCCAACCAATATGGGCAGTTTTTGCGCTCGGTATCGTTGGTATGTGGGGCTATGCTTGGTTCAACTATGAAGAAGACCGTATTTGGTATGGGCTGTTTACGCTTGCGATTTGGTGTGTTCCGGAAAAATGGCAGCATGATTCCATTTTAATGCTGCGTTATGTTAACAACGCTTGTTTGTTGATTGTTTTAATTCTTGTACTTGCGATGTATGGGCCGGGTTTTGTTTATTATGGTGCCGGAGGTGTGGCGGTTGTTGCATGTATTTTAGGATTTCTTTGTATTATTCAGGGGCAATTCGAATCAGGTAAAGATTTTATTTTAGGATTAGGGACCTTTGTCCCTTTAACCATTATGGTAGCCGTTGGTTTACCTAGAGTATTTTGGCTAGCAGGTGGAGATTTATATGGCGAGATGAGTGATTACACATTCCAACAAGGCGTCAATGATTTGCCTTTGGTAGATATGAGTGATCGCATTATGTGTCTATTCGCCTTAGGGGCTCTACTTTTAGTTATTATTCGTGAGTTTTTATGGTTATTGCCACAAATAAAACAGTTGCGTAATTTACCAACTGCCAAGGCGCGTTCTGCAGCGATGGGATTGGTTGAAGTCAGTGGCATTGCTCGATCCGTAAATGAGACTGGCAACACCGTAATCTATAGTGGTTTCGATAAAGCCCAGCCATTCGATCTTGAAGATGAGAGTGGTACAATTCGTGTGGAACCGCCTAAGAAAAAGCGGATTAGTGGATTTATTTCTAAGATTTTTGGTTTAAGCGTACCGGTCTATGACTGCGCGACGATCAATGATGGTGACCATGTGTATGTTGTTGGTAACATTATGACGCGTACCGATAAAAAAGGCAATTCGCGTAAAGTCTTGAGCTGTCGTCATGCTGACACCAATAAAGCAAGTGGCCTTGACGGTGAGATGATTCAGGAATTTCTTGGTGGCCGTGGTCATCAGCGCAAAGATGAAGATGTGTTTTTTATAGCGAGTGGCGTTGAAGAAGATGTGCATAAACGTATGCGATTTCGTTTGATTACTGGTGTGATTACGGTGATTTTGTTTATCGCGCTAAGCACCTATGCGATGATGAGCCGTCATCAACGTTTAACCTTACTGGATCACGAAATTATATCGCCGGCCATACAAGACCATCGCTTGCCACAAAATATCAGACAAGCATTAAAGTTTAGTGCTCATCCACATCCCGGCTATCAGCTATGGTCGGCAATGGAGCTTACTAAATTGGGACATGGAACATTAGAATACCGTTCCATATATTTAGATTTATTGATTTCCGATAATCCTGCTGGTCGTGATTATGCAGGGCGGATACTATTCGAACGAGACAAAGGCCGGAAACCCGTCTCAGCGAAAATATTGTTTAAGGCGTTATCAATGCCGGAACTCAATGCGAAGAAATATGCATTATTAAAGATTATTAACCAATATCGAGTGCAGTCACAAAATCAGATGCGGAAAGAGTATCAAGCGCGCCAAGATGCGGCTCAAGAAGTATTAAAGACTTGGCCGGAATTGAGTGGTGAATTGCGAGCTATGGCACTTGGCGTTCTGCGAACTTTGTCCTGTCCGAGTAAAGATATGCTAGCAATTCTACCTGAGGCACTCGATTCGCGTAATTTAATGTGTGCGGGTATGGCTGCAGATACCTTTGATCTTTATGCAGAAGATATCGAAGGCGAAATCCCAATGGCGGTAATAAAACGGCTGATGGAATTACTTAAATATGATACGAAATTAGAGTGGCCGCCAGGTTATTATAAAGATATGGCTGGGATCACGCCGAGAGTGGGCGATGAAGCTGCTGGTGCATTAATGAAATGCGGTAAAGTGGTTGTGCCACTGATTCGTGAAAGGCTGAATGACTCGAGCGATTCATTAGTGAAACGTGCGTTAAAGATATTGTCAAAATTGGACACCGAAGAATCATTAACTGATATTTATATTTCTTTTATCAAACGAGACGAGTTGGCAACTGCAGAATTAGTAATGAAGTTATCGAGAGAGTTATCAGTTGAAGCTCAGGAGAAAATTCGCCCACATATTTGGTTGTTGGCTAAGAGTAAGTCTAAAAACACACTATATGCGTGTCAGTCCTTACTCTATGGTCTTGAGTTTGAGCTTAATAAAGTTGATCGCGACTGGTTGCTCAGATTTTTAACCTCAGAGGCTAGGGTCTATGCGAAAAACTGTGCTTGGTCGATATTGGTAAAGAATGGTGCAGATCGAGAGTTAATGATTGCTACTATCGGTAAGGCACTGAAAGACTTTCCTGATGATACCGAGCAATATTGCAAGTGGTTGGGCGAAACGCGAAAAGAGGCGATAGTTATATTGGATACCTTGGTTCCGCTTTTAGATAGTCAGGAACATTGCCGCCCGGTTATTGAATTATTGGGTAAATTAGGCCCAAAGGCTAAAGAACGTGCCGGTGAAAAAATTGCCGCTATGTTTTTAGATCAAGAAAAGGTAGAGAAATGGTACTATCATTATCAAGCCTTAGATACGCTGACGGCATGGGGTGATTTTAAAACCCTAGGTATTTATCTCGAGGGGATGGGGGATAGGCATACATCGAATCGCCATGCGGTATTTGATAGAATTGAAAAAGCAGGAAAAGGCGCCATTACAGTTCTGCCAAGCTTCATTAAAATATTGAAAGAACGATCCTATAAAAATGAGTATAAAATTATTCGCATTTTGCGAGATCTTGGTCCTCTAGCTGCACCAGCTTTACCGATGCTACGTGAACGTTTAGAGATAGAATCTCAGAAGAAGAAAGGGGGCGATACTTGGGATTTGCTTGATGCCATTGCGCAAATTGATTTACCACAGTATCCAGCAGAAGTGCCCGAGCGAAGATTGTTGTGGGAGTTTACTCCTGAGTCAGCTAACGTCATTTGGTATGAAGACAGAAAAGCTGCTACTCAAACAGTCGATGGCAGAACCGGTGTCGAAATGAAAAGTAATATGTTGGCCACAGTGAAAATGGATAAGATAAACACAGACCATGGCTTTACACTTATGTTCTGGATACATGCAAAGAATCATTTCAAGGCAAAGTATATGAGCATGCCTGACGAATTTAGGTGGAATGCTTGGGGTCGCAGGCCTGCTTTTGAAAGTCGATATGATAAATATGATCCGCCCAAAAAAGAAATTACATCCTGGACTGTACGCTCGATCTATTTTAATGAAAAACAAGACAAGGGCTGGTTTCCCTCACAGACTTGGACTCACATGGCGGTGACATTGGATCCATATACACGCTCAGTCAAAGCTTATGCAAATGGAGAGCTTAAGCAGGTTGATAAGAATTATGTCATTCGTTCTGAATGGTCACAGAGCGAAGGGCATTATAATGGACTGGGTTATTTCAAGCCAAATTGGACTGAATTCCATATTGGCGATGCTTGGCAGCGGGGTGGTACCTATCCTGGTGTTTATGCAGATATCAAACTCTATAATTATCCCATGGATGAAAAACAAATACAACAAGCAATGAATGAATAAAATCTATTTGCGAAAATTAATTTTCTTGCTCTACTGCATTTAATTCATCTTCAAGCAATTGCTTGAGGTCTTTTAAAATATCGATCCATTGTTCTTTCGAATCACAATTTTCATAGCGCTCTAATATAGTATCGACGCTAGGCCAAAAATTATCGTTGATGGGGTAGTCTGCCATGCATGCTCCATTATTTAATGACATTATAATAGGTCGCATTCAACGATTGCTATAAAGGGAGCCATAATCACATCGATGCATATGCAGGCCGGTAAAAATATTGCTGCTATATAGTTCGGGTCATCAACGGTGTGGTAATAGGTCCTGCCTTCTTTCTCAACGGCAACAGTTTTCGTGTCACCGTCAATGTGATCACAGACGGCTCTCGTCATATGGAAACAGCCGCTCAGGCTGAAACAGCAGACAAGTGCAATGATAGTTCGCTTATACATGGATTCTCCAAGTCTTGTTTAAATAGTGAGTTAAGCTTATTCTTATAATATGTTAATAAGTGTTGACAAAAGAATCGCAAGAATAAAGATAACGTACGTTAACAAAGGATTTGCCATGCGTACTCTCTACAGATACTTAATCGTCATTCTAATTGGATTAGGGGCATATAATCCTTTAGCTGCGCAAAGCTTGGCTGCATTTCGGCCAGTTATGAACATCATTATGCCACAGATCAGTGACAAATTGGATGTTCCGTTACCAAATTTACCTCGGCATTTGGATTTAATTGATCAACGTGTTGAGGTAGTGATATTTAATGGCTTTGCATCGGTAGAGGTATTCCACACATTTTCCAATCCAGCATCGGTTGCCTTAGAAGCACGCTACAAAATGCCATTGCCGCCTAAGGCAGTATTGTCTGAACTAAGCATCATTCGTGGTCAAGATGAACAGCACGGTGAGGTTGTATCGAAAAAGCAGGCACGGACTATATATGAGCAAGAAAAAGCCGCAGGTCGAGATGCAGCTTTAGCCGAAAAAGATTCGTATAAATGGTATGAGTTTCACATAACGAATATTCCACCCAAAGATGAAATAACAATGCGGCATCGTTATTATCAGCCAATCATTCTTGATAGTGGCATCGGCAAATTCGTTTTCCCACGTGAAGCTGGAAATACCGATTCGAATGCAGCCCTATCATTTTGGGAGGGTAATGTTAAGGAGGCGCACAATACCTTCCAATTTAATTGTGAAATACACTCGGCATGGCCCATTAATAATATTCGCGTTCCTGGGCATGGTGATAAAATAGCCCATAAAAAAATAGACAATGACAAATGGCAATTCCGGTTCGAAGAAGCGAAATCGGGTGGTAAGGATGTGGTGGTCTATTATCGCTTGTCAGATAATCTTCCGGGTCGCCTTGAGATAATTCCTTACAAGCGTCTCGGTAAGCCAGGATATTTTATGATGTTATTAACACCCGGTGAAGATCTGAAGCCAATTCGTGGTGGCACTGATTATTCCTTTGTACTGGATACATCCGGTAGTATGCGATCAAAAATTGGAACCTTGGCAAGTGGCGTTCAAAATGCCTTGGGCCGCATGAATCAGCAAGATCGCTTTCGCATAATTACCTTTAATAAAATTGCCCGTGAGTTACAGGATTGGACAATAGCTAGTTATGATAATGTCAGTGCGGCTTGTGAAAAAGTTGCTGGTTTGAGCAGCGGTAACAGCACTAATCTATATGCTGGCATTGAGCGTGGATTAAGTGATCTGTCAAAGAGCCGTCCATTAGCGGTGATATTGGTTACTGATGGCGTGACTAATACCGGTAACATGCATCCGCGTAATTTTTATGACTTATGCAAGGCACACGATGTACGCATGTTTAATTTTGTTCTTGGTAACTCAGCAAATTGGCCATTGATGGAAATGATGTCCAATGCCAGTGGTGGTTTCTATACCTGTGTTTCTAATCAGGACGATATCATAGGGCAGTTATTGTTGGCTAAAGAAAAGATGGTACGTGAAAGTTTGCACAATGCTGAATTGAACATTAATGGTGTGCGCACTTATGACATGACCAATACGGCAATGAAGAAAATATATCATGGTCAACAGTTGGTATTCTTTGGACGTTATGCACAAGGCGGAACAGCAGAGGTAACCCTGACAACAACGCTTTCCGGTAGAAATAAAGTGTACCGAACTATCGTTGAGCTCCCTGCTGAGGCCCCTGAATTTCCAGAACTAAAGCGCTTGTGGGCAATGGATCGTATCGCAGATATTAAACATCAGAAGATCCTTGGTATGTCTAATGAAGAGGAGTTACAGCAGGCCGAACGCGATTTAGGTATTGCCTATCAAATTGTTACCGATCAGACCAGTATGTTGGTCTTAAGTGATAAGTCATTCAAACGTTATGATATTAAACGCGAGAACAAAAAGAAAAATGAGGTTGAGAAAGCAGCGAGACAATATCGCTATACCAAACCAGTAACTAATTATCGTGCCGACAAAAAACAGAAAATGTTTTACCATTCGGCGAATACACTGCCTAAAAAGCCAGTCGACTACTCGAAGCGTTATAAGTATGTTGATCCTTACGATGTGAAAACGAATAAAAAGAAACAGAACTATAAAAGCTCATACAGTTCAAGTAGTCGTGGGTTTAGCTTCGGTCGTGGTGGTGGTTCTATAGATGGATGGCTTAGTGCGCTCATACTAGTAATGTTGTCTACATTGGCATGGCGACGTTACACCGCCACGGAGTCTTAATGCAAGATCGCTTGTGCTTTCCGTGGATGACGTTGGGCATTTGTGTGGCAGCAGCTTTGGTGATGCTGTTGCTCAGCGAACTCCATGCTGTGTGTATTTACGATCGCCAGGAATTATTGTCTGGAGAATGGTGGCGTATTTTTACAGGTCATTTAGCCCATTGGTCTTTAAGTCATTTGGGCTGGGATGTCTTATGCGTATTGGTGTTGGGTGCTTGGTGTGAGGTGCAACATCAACGGCAGACATTGAAAATTTACGTATATGCCAGTGTATTTATTTCAATGATACTGTTACTATTTGAGAGCGAATTATTTTACTATTGCGGTTTGTCGGGCATAGCGACGGCACTGTTGGCATGTGCAGCGCGTAGTGCTTGGGTTCGAGAAGATATGCTAGAGCGATTGGTGTTGAGTTTTTTATTTATATTCGTCTTGGTTAAAGTTGTTGTCTTTGAAATGCTATTAGGGATGACGCTATTTGCCGATATGGATGGTATCCCTGGTGTACCTTTGGCACATATAAGCGGTCTGCTCGCAGCATTTATATTTTTCCACCCAGGTAAGGTTGCGAAAAAAACTGATGCTGTAATGGTCGACGCCCTCTCTGCTTGATAATGACTGTGAATTCTTAGAATCGTTGACTACCTGTATGGGATAGTCTATGCGTCCTAGTTTGCTGATTTTTACTATTTTATTGCTCGTGCCTGTGTTGCCGATTGTGGCTGAAGAGCAGGTCATGAGCGAAGCTGAGATCGCTTGGATGTCTGGTCAAAGCAAATGGTCAACAGGTGATATGGCAGGTGCACTGCCGCATTTTGAGAAGGCCAGTAAACTAGGCTATGCCAAAGCAACATTACAATTGGGTTTTATGTATGCTAAGGCTTGGGGTGTCGAACGTGATTATGAGAAAGCCCGTGCTTATTGGAAAATAGGTGTCGATAACGAGGACTCGGCAGCGATTTTACAATATGCTAATACGTATCTGAGTGGACTGGGGGTTCAGCAGGATATCGCACAGGCTTTGGATTTATTTAAACAATCGGCGCGACTTGGTGAAGTAAATGCTATGTCGGTATTGGGGCGCATGTATTCAAAGGGAATAGGCGATATAGCGCAGGATTATTTCGAAGGCTATCGCTGGCATCGTTGTGCATTTCATGCAGGTGATGCATCAGCTAAAGATCATGCCAATGCGTGTCGTGTAAAAGCGCTTAGTACTGGTGATCAGGAGCTGGTTAAAAAGCAGTTAAGTCAAATTGATCTTGAAGTAATCGACTTTTTTAAAAATACCGTGCCACAGACCACCGGTAAAACTGCTGCGGCTTTGCATTATTCAAAGATGTCAGATGTCTTGCTACGTGGATTTATGCGTGATGGGCGTCTGGATGATTTAGAGCGAGCGAAGTTGGAGGCGCTTAAGCAAGAGATTATGGGGACGGCCAAGCCATTAACCGAAGCGGCGATCTTGGCAATGACCGAACGACAGTTGAGCGATAAGATAAGTACGCTAATCACTTGTGGATTACGAGGTGGGCAGTTACGCGATGAACAAATGAAATTATTAATAAGCTTGAACGATCGATTTGCCCTTGTGCGTCAGGAACGATGCCCAGAGGGTATGCGTAGTTTACTTGATACGCTTAACACTCAGAAAAAGCATCTCTTGCCTGAAATAATTGCTGACAAAACAATAGACCAAACAGAGATTAAAAATTTCGTCAAGTACCTGCAACAAGGTCAGTCACTATTACCAACACCGAAAACCAAAGCGACAACGCGTGTTCAAATCGTTCATAATAATCAGTCTCCAGCTAAAGATGATCGCATTGGAGCAATAAAGTCCTTTAAGCGAGGAGTAGTGTCGCAGGTCTACATTACACCACAGCCTGGTGTTGAATTTAATCAGGGCGATGTGCTGATTATCAAACATAAAGGAAATCCCTTGTGTAAAGCACGTTTAACGAGGGTAACGGCCGAACAAACAATTGGTGAAATTACCCAGAAAGATTGGCAGAAAGGTGTGGCGCATCTGATTCGTGTGGGGGATGGCGTTTATCGCCTTGCCGAAGATGAGTGAAGAAAATCCCTTTGCTGCACCAGAGTCATCGCTAAAGGATGTTGATCAGCACGCACCGGCGGACGAATTAGAACCATTTAAGATCTTGGCAGAGCAGACGCCTGAATCGACCAAGAAAATGCGTAATCAACGCTTGGGTGCCATTGCTGGTACCTTTAGTTTTTTCGCAGTTATGTATCTCATGAGTGCGCATGATAGTCGTTCAGATGAACAATTATACTCTCTCATCGCTGTATTGATTTTTGCATCACCATTTATAGGTATATTTATTTATTTTTTGATTAAATATGCAGACCCTGAAAAAGTGCTTCATAAGAAAAGAAGAGTTTTAGAGCTCACCCATGAAGAATTTAACGTTTTGATTTTAAAGGATGGCCAAGAAGAATCGATCGTTCGAGTCATGGTTCCAGAAATTAAAAAAGTGAAGTTAAAGTATCCGTATTTAGATATAAAAATTGGCTTCTCTGGTAATCCACATATCGATATCACGCCCTATGATAATGATCAGGTAAAGGAAATGGTCGAGCGCATGAAGGATCTGGCTAAATTCAACAAGGCCAAGTAGAGGTGCGACAGCATAAGTGCAGTATATGTAATGAATTACGGTAATTGCTTGATGCCGATTGCCATAATGAACATGGATTTTTCAATCTGAGTTAAGGCTTTCAACTAACGGCTACAGAGTATGATGGCAAACTTCTCGGAGAATACACATGCGTACGCTGCTTATCTTTATTTTTCTATTGGGTACACAATTGAGTGCTGCTGATAATATACCGGCAATCAAAGATGCCTTTCAGTCGTTATCCAAAATGAAAAAGTATGATGCGGACACTTTTGATGATGCAGCAGATACATTGCTTATGCATCGTCTCGAGGCGCTTAAATGGTACGAAACAAAAAAACCTCCATATGAGGATGCCACTGAATATGGGAAGTTCACCTTGCAACGCATGCACGATATGCTGCTGTGGCCATTAGACGTGAAAGGCATCGTTGTACAAAATTATTACAATTCTGAAAATATTAAAAGAGGAAGTCTTAAGCCCCATATGATTTTATGTACTTTGAATGGGAAAGCCATTCCAAGTGAAGATGACTATGTGGGAATGGTTAAGGACAGTAATAAGAAAAAAGTTGGCAATATGCTTTATGAAGGTTTTTATGAGGGTATTCCAGTCAGCGCGAAAACTGTTCAGGCATGGTCTGGTTATTATACGACGGATTATCCAGATACATTTGCAAAATATGTACATTCAGCAGAGAGGGATCCAGCATATGACGCGCTGGTCAAAAGGGGATTATTGGAAAATAGGTTGCAAAATGATGATGTGTATCCGGGAATACTCGAGCAAGCTTTGGCTAAAGGATGTAAAGATCCAAGCATCTTGTTCATTGTGTTAAGAGGGCATTATGCTACTTCAAATCCTGAAAAAGTAATTCGAGCGTGGGAAACCTATAATGGAAAGGTGGTGTTCTCTGAAGATCATGATCGTCCGTTTAAATCGCTTTGCTTGACTGAATATGCGATGGCATTGATAAAAACGGATAAAATTGAAGAGGGTGCGGCATTGATGAAAAAGCAATTGCCAATTTTGAAAGAAGCGCAAGAGGTTACTTATGCGCAATATGCCATGAAGTCTCTAGGTATTTTGCTATTTGGTAAAGATGATGAACAGGCAAAGAAATACTTACAAGAGGCAATCGATATTGTAAATACTAAGTCATGGAATTATCGAAATAATATCTATGAAATGATCAGGCATTTGAAGCTGACAAATAAATCGCGTGATGCTATAAAACTGTACGGTAAATTAAAAACAAATGATAGAGATTCTAAGTCGATCGATTCTTCCTTGAGGGATAATGATAAATGCCGTCATGGAACCTATCAAATTGTCAGTAATCAATTCCTGTTTTCAGATAAAGAAGCATTAGAGCTTGACCCTAATTTAGGAAATGGTTTGAAGTGCGAGTATTATAAGGACACAGAATTTAAAGAGTTAGTATTCACAAGAAACCATGGAGAAGTTGATTTCAATTGGCGCAACAGAAGTCCATTACCGGGTCGCATACCGGTTGATAATTTTAGCCAACGTTGGACGGGATTTTTGATGCCGCCGTCAACGGGCAAATTCCGGATTATGATCAAGGCTACGGATGGGGTGCGCTTGTGGATTAACGATGAACAGCTCGTTGATAGTTGGGCGGAAACCGAAAAGCCAGCACAGCATAAAGTGACTGTTCAATTGAATGCCTATGAGCCCGTACCCATTAAGATCGACTACTATCACGGAACAGGAAATATGTTTCTTGTTATGTATTGGATCGAGCCGGAGTCTCCAGAAAAACGCAAGGTGAATTGGTCTTTGGCCTGTCGATATAATTTTGACCATGAAGCATCCATTGCACCATTGCTGTACTATGGCATGAGAGATTATCCTCATTTAGCTCCTCGGCCGTCTGGTGATGGACAGCTTGAGTTTGATAATTCAAGGACAGGCACCTATCATAGTGGGTTCAATTATTATAATAATGAGCACAAGGTGTCGTGTGATTTCACATTAAAGAAGGCATATGAGCATAACAATTGGGCACAGTCTACCTATGGGATTTCAGCTTTATTTACTAATAAACATCGTTCAGAATCTGGGCTGGTATTGAGTTATCCTGAAGGATGTAGGATTTACCATACATTTTCTAGGATAACCTTGCGTTATTTTCTTCCAAGAATTAGTTTACGAAAGACCAATAATATCTCTCTTTCTGTGATTGGTAGGCGTTGTGAACAACGAGTGAATGACAATCTGGTTGATATTCAGTATATGCCGACATGGTGGCGTGGCCGTTGGATTATTAGATATATGATGGCGAATTTTACATTCGATAATTTAGAAGTTTATGTTCGATCAAAAGAACAAGTTGATAATGAAGAGTTGAGATCGCTCTATGATGCTGCTGCGCAGGATATGAATAAAGGAAATTTGGCTCCAGCACTTGAAAAGTTAGAACTCATAGCTTCTAAGCAGGTTCGCGCGGATGAATTGGCACGTATATATGCTGCGTATATATATACACATCGTAAATTGCTTGAAGACGGGCTTAAGGTTCTGGCAGAGCGATGTAAGTTAGTCACGACAAGAACGCAGTTGGATATGTTGTGTCAAGCTGAATATCATCTTCATGCTGAATCGATGACAAATATTGAATTATTTGACGAATTAATGGGATTACATATTTCTACCAATGAGGATAGTTGGCGAACTGACGAGATTCCCGATAATATGAAATATTTTGACGAGCCTAAGAATGTTGCACTTATTCTTGGTGGATTGGGTGCGCATGAAATAAATGCATGGATCAAAAAGAAGCCCTATGAAGAGGTGTATAGAAAACTCAACGAAAAATTGAAGAGCCTACCCGATAGCGCACTATTGCGTTGGGAGTTGTATCGTCGTTGCAAAGAACGCTATATCATGGATTTGGTTGAGTCACTTGAAGCAGAGTTAAGAGTGATGTTCCCGAAGGTTGAGAAATTTTGATAAGCAAGTCATTCTATTGTTTTCTCATCTGGGCATGCCTGCATGTACAGGGGAATTCGCTGGAATTTGGTGCAAGCTTCGATGGCGTTGCTGATGAAGGACAGGGTACTCAGGTAATTGGATTATTGACAGGCGATATTATATTATCGATTGGTGAAAAGAAGGTAATCAGTGCAGCGACCGCGTCTCAGGCCCATGCATTGTATTGGGGGAAATCAGTAGCAGTTGTATTGCGACGCAACGGTGAATTAGTTAATGGATTGGTCGAATTGCCACGAGTTCGCTTGCATTTTGGTGATGTGCCTGGTGTCGTTGCGGTCTATAACGAATTGTTTGCAGCGCAGCATCCCAAAGAATTTAATGAAGTAGTGAGCAGCGCATTCTCGGCTTTTATTGAAGGGCGGAATCGTAAGGCAGAACGTTTGGTTAAGAAAGTAGAGAAATCAAGCGAGCGGAATCTTTTAGTGAATTGGCTACTTTCAGAATTTTATTATAAAAAGGGGGTTTATCATAAATCAAGTAAATACCTTTCTTCGGCCAATGATGGATTGGGAGTATTGGCTGGAAGGAATGGCAGTGAGATGCTCAAG
>JANQLF010000151.1 GCA_028280785.1 Planctomycetota bacterium | reverse complement strand
TCGACGGTCGCAGGTAAATCGTTCCTGGGACCGCGGACATCCTGTCCGCATAAACAAATTATTCTAAATTCGCATATTTTCGGATTAACTCCAAAAACCTAACGTCATAAAGCAACCATTTACACCTATTTGTTCCAGATATATCAATTCGGACAAACCTAAAACCCACAACTCTTCGCATGGAACAATCTACAACTTCACCCCAAAATACATTTACGCTATTGCCAAACGGTCTAGGTAAAATCATTCCAGCCTCATTATAACTAGGTAAAATAAATTTGGGTTTAACGACAATCCAAATCAACGAATATAATACCATTCCAATCAAAAGAGCTATTAATAGGTCTAATTGCACCTTTCTTGATTCAATATAATCAAAATACATATAACCCATGATTACAGGTAAACACAATAGAAGCACAAATTTAAAAAATGACCATTTAGGAAATGGGAAGTATTTTAACTCCCCGCCTTCTTTCCCTACTCCATCTTTAGAGGCATCAAATCTAGGTGGTTCATATTTATTTGTATTCATATATTCTAAAACATTAAAATATTAATCACTCAACCGCTTCAAACCCTCAACAGCGATTTCTTCTGATTCGTCGAGGGTGATGGCGATTTCGTAGGCCCATTTTGCCGCATCTTTATCGCCAAGTTGTTCTTGGCAGTGACCAAAGGCGGCGTGTAATCGAGGGTCGTAAATGCTAAATTGAATGCAGCGTTCAAGTGCCTTTGATGCCTCAGCGTATTTTCCTTTTTTATACAACAATAATGCATAAGGGCGCTGCGCTACATAATTAAAACTATCGATGGCCAGCTGTTGTTTCAAGATTTCTAATCGCGCATCATCATCCTCGTTCTGCTCATGATACTTACTTAAAACAGTGAATGGGCTATGCTCCCCCCTCGTCATCCGCGGTAAAAATTTAGCAGCCACTTCGGCGTAACTTGTTGCGGTATCAAAATCCTTTTCATGTAACGCTGCACGCATTGCCCAATAATGCGCGGGGCCGTGCTCATCATCGACTGCTATAATTTGATTTAGGAATTCCAAGGCTTCGATACCATTTCTGGCAAATCGTAGTGCTATCCGCGCCTGCATGATCAATGCTTCATCAGCGAATTTAGGGTCATCTTCCAAGCTTGCTGCAGCGGCTTGCGCAGTCGCCACTTTCCCATGCTGCACATTTGCTTTAACAAATTTAAGCAGCTCTGCACCAGTCAATGGCTTCTCATCGTGCTGTTTAGTCAATTCCTCAAGCTCTTTTTTACTAAAACGTTGTGGTGCATAAATGTTGTCGCAGAACTTTTTAATATACGCGTGATAAGATTTATCTAATGCTTCCAACGACTTTTCTGTACGCTTTTCAAGGCTAGCGCGCATGCTCATACCACCTGCCAAATCATTCATAACGACATTTAAAAATTGCTCACCATGCTCTTGAACAAACTGTTCCACTGCAATCGCCGATAGATAATAATACAAACCAATTTGCATTGGCGTCTTGGGGTAATGAATACCATCAGATAATTTATCTAATGATGGCAATTCATCATTTAGAACAGTTTCCATCAAATACCCGTCTAATTGAATATGTGGCTCCTGTTCTTGCCATTCACTAATACCTTCGGTCAACCATCGCGGTATCAAACGTTTGGTTTTTTGTATGGTAAATACGTGAGCGATTTCGTGTTCTAAGGTGCTATACCATGGATGCGCATCATAAATACTATCTTGGTCAACCATCGGCATCGTGACTACCTGGCCAAAGGTTGCGCCATTTGCACCTAAGCCCGGTAAACCCACTGTGCGTGCCGAAAAATGACCGTGTTTGTCAAAGAACAGCAACAAGATTTTCCCATTATATTCTTTAGGGCCCGTTGGTTTAAATTGATAACGTTTTGCCATCGAATCGTAGAGTGGATCCAACCACCGATTAAGATAAGGCCACAATTGAGCATCAATAGATTTCGGTATTTTTATTGCGAAATATTTAGTCTCGTGCTTCACGTAAATACCATCTTTGAAATCCTCATCTAAAACAGTGAGCATATTAAACGCCCATACATTAAATGGGTTTTTCTTAAAAGATTGGTCGAGTAATTTATAGCCCTCTGTCTCCTCACCGAGACGCAATAAATTAATAGCGGCAATATAATCCCCCTGCCAATGTTTTGGGTTTATCTCCTGGGCTCGGCGCCCCCAATGCAAAGCATCATTATACAGATAGCGGCGCTCGGCGGCTTCTGATAAAATCGCAAACACCTTATGTCCTTGTGCGTTTTGACTCAACGCTTGTTTTACATAAATGTCGCGTTGTTTTTTATCGCCAGCCATTTCTGACGAAGCAGCCAGTAAGGCCAGGGTTTCATCATTGCGTGGATTTACTTTCTGCGCTCGCTCGAGGTACTCTTGCATCTTCGCTTGCTCTTTTTTCTGCAATGCCAGCAAGGCTTTCAAGTTAAGCGCCGGCACATAACGCTCGTTAACACCTAATGCCTCATCCAATAATTCACTGGCTTTGGTAAATTTATTATCAGATATCATAGCCCTAGCGGCCAATGTAATGGCTCGCACATCAAGTTTGTCCATTTTATAGACTTTATAACTTTCTTCTAAAGCATATTGCCAGGCAAAAGCAGCAATTGATATCTGGGCCCCAACGAGATAGGCATCGACATACTTGTCATTACGGTCGTGTGCGTCTTGAATTAAATTCCAAGCTAAATTAATGTCTGTTTCACCGATAATACTAGCGATAGCCGTCGCATCCCGAGCACCCAACTCTCGGCCTTTTTGCTCTTGGTGTTCAATTGCCCGAGCAAGTAATTGAGACATTTCTTCAAGCTTACCCGTACGTCGATAAGCATCAGCAACGACTGCTAAATCAGGCCAATGTTCACTTTCACCGTATTCAGCAATGATTTGATCGTAATTTCCTAATTCATGTAATGCGCGCAAACGTTCTGCATTTACTTTCTCAGCCTTTTGAAGAACAGCTTCGTAATCCCCCTTACGCATCAGATCACGCAATGACTCTGCATAGATCGAAGAACTGAGGCACATCAAAATGATTACAAAATAACGCATTACCATTCGGCCCCTAGGATCCGTTTCGCCAACTGTCGTAATTCCAATCGCTGAAATAATTTCAATAGGCTTTTCTCATTATAAGGGGACAATTTCAATTCACTCAATGTATACTTCACTGGACAATCATCGCGCATCAAAGCTAGTTCATAAGAAAGACGTGCATCTTCGGCATGCTTTTCGAGGTTTTCACGTTGCTTGCCCTTTAACTCATCGGCATGAGCTAAACAATTCTCCAAGTCGCCATAGCGTTGGATGAGCGTCGCTGCTGTCTTAGGACCAATACCTGGCACCCCTGGTATACAATCAACTGAATCGCCCATCAAAGCCTGAATATCGACCAATTGCTGTGGCTCTTTAATCTGCCACTGCTCGCGCACCTTCTTTTGGTCGAATGTTTCCATACTGCCTTTTTTACCAGGACGATACAAGGTACATAATGGACTCACCACCTGCGCAAGATCTTTATCTGGTGATAAAATACTGCAGCGCCAATTCTGCTTCTCCGCTTTCTTAACCACGCTGGCAATAATATCATCAGCCTCCCATCCTTTTTTACGTAGCTGATGAATCGACATGGCCTTGCACAACTTAAATACGTACGGCAAAGCCTCTTCTAAATCTTCCGGCATCTCACCGCGATTGGATTTATACAAATCATATATCTTGTGGCGAAAGGTCGGTGGCTTGGAATCAAAGCACATCACCACATGGCTTGGTTCAAATTTTTGTAACAAACTGTGAACTGTATTAACAAACACATAAAGGGCAGAGGTGTTTAAACCGTCTTCAGTCAAGCGCGGCCGATCCCACATGGCAAAATAGCCACGGAAGACAATGGCCATACCGTCAATAAGCAATAAATGATTCTTCTTTTTAACCATATTATGCATCCACCTCTTTAAACGGAGAGCGCGGTGTCCAAGTGCTTGGTTTCAAATAAGAAAACAACGGTTTAATGAGTCGGTTGCGCACAGGACCTTTATGCCGCATGTAACAGGACATTTCCTGAGCCGTTGCTCCGACACAACTTTTCATTTCCATCGCCGTTCTACCATAAATGACATCATTACAACCTAATTTGATCGCGACACGCACACTATCATACAAAATATTTTGATAGAGCGCATGTTTAGTATTAAAATCATAATCCAAA
>JANQLF010000126.1 GCA_028280785.1 Planctomycetota bacterium | reverse complement strand
TTAGATCCTTATTGTTTGGAGGGCATTGATGCCCTAGACAAACGGAGCACCTACTGGAAGCACGAAGTGTTTTTATCACCAAAACAAGTAAAGGATTCTATTCGCCATTGGCTCGATGAACGTAAAGACAAACGTAATATTGGATTTGTCCAAGACATAACCGTCAGCAACCCATTACCAGGCCGGGTCAAAAATATTCATATTTTAACCTCCGAACAAGGTGCTGAATTTGTGTTCAGTGGTTATGAATTTCGCAATGACATCATCGGTCCAAAAATATTACGCAGTACCTATTGGGAAAAAGATTGCCCGCGCTGGAATGAAGAACGAAAAAGTTATCACATTGTTAGTTATGGCCGCGGTCATGGTGTCGGCATGAGTCAAGTAAGTGCCTATGCCATGTCGAAATTGCACAATATGTCGGCGCGACAAATACTCGGCTTTTTTTATGAGCATGCAGAAATAAGTCGTCGCTGGAAAGTCTCGCATGAATAAATTTAGCTTCCGCGTGGAAGCCACATCAGCCGCAGCACGAGCTGGTATTATTAATACGCCGCATGGTACGGTACAAACCCCCTGCTTTATGGCCGTCGGCACGCAAGGTGCATTAAAAGGCATTAGCGCTGCGCAAGCCGAAGCCTGCGATATTCCGATTATGCTCGGCAATACCTATCATTTATTATTACGCCCTGGCGTTGAAACCGTTGATAAACTCGGTGGCCTACATGGCTTTAGTGCCTGGAACAGGCCAATGCTTACTGACTCTGGTGGCTATCAGGTTTTTAGTTTGGCCAGCCAACGTAAAATTGATGAAGAAGGTGTGCATTTTAATTCACACATAGACGGGAAGCCAATTTCTTTAACACCAGAAAGCAGTATTCGTGCACAACGTTATCTTGGTGCCGATATTATTATGGCATTTGATGAATGCCCCGATGCCAATGCTGAAAAAAAATATATGCAAGACAGCATTGAGCGCACGTTACGTTGGTTAAGTCGGAGCATTGAAGCCTGGCACGATACGGAAAATAATTGGCCGCGTGGCAGCGATGTCCAAGCGCTCTATGGCATTACCCAAGGCGGCCTGGATAAAGATCTGCGCTTATTTTCACTCGAAGAAACTATTAAACATAATCTTCCCGGGTTTGCGATCGGTGGCTTGTCAGTCGGTGAAAGCAACGAAGAGCGCGAACAAGTTTTAGATTGGGTAACCCATTTATTGCCTGAAGAAAAGCCACGCTATTTAATGGGCGTCGGCACGCCGATTGATTTAGTCGAAGCCGTTGCACGTGGGGTCGATCAATTCGATTGCGTTTTACCAACACGCATGGGCCGTCACGGTATTGCCTACACCGATGCTGGCCCCCTGCATTTAATGCGCGCGGAATACAGTGAAGACGCCAAGCCAATTGATGAACATACGCAAAGCGAAGCCAGTCGCTACACTCGCGGCTATATTCGTCATTTATTAAAAGCCAAAGAAATGCTCGGTGGCGCTTTAATTAGCATCCACAATTTAGCCTATTATCAGCAATTAATGAAGCGCATGCGCACCGCCATTGTTGACGGCACGTTTAATGCTTTTGTAGATAATTTTCGAAAAAACTACGTTCGCGACGAGAAGTGAATGGTTTATGGTTCTTGGGGCCCTAGTTCAACGCTCATAGTCTAAATCGATATTTTATCGTATTTGGGATGTTTTCAAAAACGAACCACAGATAAACACAGATTTACACGAATAACTTATTTATGTATATCTGTGTCCATCTGTGGTTCAAAGTAGTAAGCGTTAACCAACGTTTAAATCCCAACCACTACAATCAGCTCTCAGACACAATGTCCAAGAACCAAAAACCAAGAACTAATTACTAGTCCCCACACCCATCACATAACGATTAAAGAAATCGATGCTGGTATGGTAACAGGCTAAGCCGTTTTCATCACGTCCAGGATAATCAACTTCACCGTAGTGGCCAACTTCCATTTCAAAAATTTGCTTTTCGCTGGTGCACGCATTAGCCACCGCATGTTGTCCTGGAGGCGGGACAGCCGGATCAAAGGCACAAACCACCCACAAAACTGGTTGGGTAATTTTTGTCGCATGCGTTGCTGCATCAAAATACGGCAATACTGAATCAATTATTTCCGGATGTTCTTTACTGTATAAACGCACCGATTCACCGCTGCCCACACATTGGCATCCTAAACGAATCGGATGATGACCAAAACTTGGCTGACCAAGTTCTGCACAGACATAGCGCTTATCCCATGGCAGCATAATAGCACCCATGCCACCACCGTAAGACCATCCACGATAATGCAGACTTTCTGCCTGCTCAGGATACAATTCAATTAAGACACTTGCGGCTGACCACAATGATGCAGCACATTCCCGAAATATATAAGTGTCCTTACTATCAATACCGTGAATTACGTGTTTACCCGCATCGTTTAATGGTAAGTCTTCACTTGCTGAAATGTGGAAACCTGGAGCAACTGGAAATAAATGCGCAGTGTTGGCAATATATTCTTCAACATTGCAACCCTCACGACCACCATAACCATGCCCCAAGACACGTAAAAAATGTACAGGGTCATGTTTGGGTGTAACCAGCCACGCACCAACACGCACATTGTTGAGCGTATCGAAATACACTTCTTCAACTTGCCAATCTTCTAGATCAACAGGAAATGCTTTGCGCTCGAGGTTTAAAGGAACTTGTAATGTCTCTTGATAAAGGTTCTGCCAAAAAGCATCAAAATCTTGTGGCTCGGTGCCTGGACCTTCAACGGTCCGTAACGCTTCGATGTCATAACCGTAGCGTGGATCAAATGGGAATTCATGGGGAATTTCTAACATAATAAAACCTTTCTCTATTATATACTCAATCTTCTAAAATTTGTTTGCGTAGGTCACGTGGATTGACGCCATGATAACGCTTTACCAGGCGTGAAAAATATGCGACATCTTCATAACCGACTAATTCTGATACTTCTTGTATGCGCAAACTCCGATTACTTAACAAGTGTTTTGACTGCTCCATGCGTACGCGAATGAGATACTCAATCGGCGAACAGGAAAAATATTCACGAAAACGATTACTAAAGTGTGAGGACGACAAATCAACACGCTTAGCGAGGTCCTGTAGGCTCAGTGGCATTTGGTAGTGATTGTCGACGTATTGTTTGAGTTCTATGAATTGGTTTGGAATACCCTGGGCTACCTCGGCATTATTGAGATGTCGACGCGCATGCAGCAATAAAGTCTCAATGCTATTATATAATATTTGTCGCTCTGATTTTGGCTCTTGCAATTCATCGTAAATCATACGCATGCATTGCTCTATCATCGACACATCGTCAAGCTGAATGCAGGTATTACTGGGGCAGACTTGCGACAAACGACGCATCCACGATCCATGCATATGAATCCAACTATGTATCCACGCTTGATCTGACCGACCATAATAATGTGGTTGCCGTTCACGCCAGTAAATCAATCCAGGCTTTTCTAATTCTTGAATACCAAAACGATCACGCAGGACACAGCCTGCAGGTACCATTAATAAAAATACATCACCAGTACTGTGACGATCTACGACGGCCGCACGCATTGTTTCATCGAAGGCCATACGCGTAATCGATAATTGATCGTCACCAGCCCCTGGGGATGAAAAATAAAACAAGCTGTTGTCAGCTGGCATAGCAATATCGCAGCAAGGTATGCAGCTGATGCAAGATCGGACTCGGCTAATTGCTATGCAGTTACGAGTATTTACCGTGCATGTATGCCAAAGGTCATTTGCTACACTGATGGAGGTTGCCGCGGAAATCCAGGCATTGGTGCCTGGGCTTATCTGCTCATAGATCCGACAACTGGTAACGCTCTCGAATCGGCAAGCGGTGAAACAGAAACCACTAACAATCGTATGGAAATGACAGCTGCTATTGAAGCCTTACGCAGCTTGAAGCATAAACCGACCGAAATCTGCATTCATACCGATAGCAAGTATTTGATTGACTGCTGCACCCAATGGATGGCTGGATGGAAAGCTAAGGGTTGGAAGAAAAAAGGCGGTGCCCTTAAAAACGTTGATTTACTCAAACAACTTGACCAATTACTGCAAGAACATCAGGTCACTTGGCAATGGGTCAAAGGACATGATGGCAATCCAGGCAATGAGCGTGTCGATGAATTGCTTAATCAATCCATGGATCTGATCGAACAGGATCAATCACCAATTATTCAAAATCGTTGTCAGTGGCCGCTGCGTTAATTGCTGTGTAATTACAGATGACAGATAGCGTCTTTATTATAGTATAGTTATTCCGCGGAGATCACCAATGTTACGTCTGCTTTCACTACTGTTCTTCTGTTGCACGCTCCTCGCTCAAGAAGGCGATGTCATCGAACGCGAGCAATGGTTTAGTGGTTATTTAAATAAACAACCTGCCATGAACGCCCACGAAGTCATCACCAAGCATGCTAATGGAACACGCAGCATTGAATTTCAAACTAAAATAAAAATCGCACGTAAATTAATGGGTTTTAATTCTGTCATTGAAATTGCCCAACGACGCTCATTTAAAGAAAATAAAGAAGGTTACATACAATCATTTCATTTTGAAGATAGTGAGAATGGGAAAATCGTTACTGCCATCGGTGAAATAAAGGATGGGAAAATTGTTGCCACTATTACTCGTCCACTTGGCTCTACCCAACAAACTCTAGAAATCCCCAAAGGCAAACACTTGCTCGGTCAACAAACCGGTCAAGAACAAATGAACAAATTAGTTGAAAAAGTTGGCAACCAAATGGATTTTATCGGCGTTGAAATGATCAGCGGACGTTTAACCATTATTAAATCAACCGCCACCCTCAAACAAATTTTAAACGATAATCATAAATTATTCGATATACGCATTGACTTATTGCCGATGCTTCCTGCTGTAGTCGAAGTTGATGAGCATGGACATACCGTCTCAATGAAAATGAGCATGGGCGGATTTCTCACCATTGAATTACATGCCACCGATGAACCCGTTCGCTTAAAAGCTGCAAACTTTGCTATTAACAATGCGCTACGCCATAAGGGTGGGATTCCACGGTCTGGCGACAACCATTACAAACTTAAGCAGGAAATAATCGACAATCTTGAAGCTGATGAGTTTCAAAAATCCGAAGACGGTGTTTTGATCGTTAGCAACCTCGCACGTAAAACGCAACTTAAAGATGGCCATGGGTTCCTTAAAAAAGAATTACAATTGGAATTGGATGATCCTGAGCTCAAGCAATGGGCAGAAAAAATGCATGCACCGCACAAAGATAAATCTGTTGCTGTTCGTGCCGAAATGCTCCGCCTCGCTGCACGTGCACACATTGTTAGAAAAGATTTAAGTCAAGGTGATGCCAGCGCCTTGGAAACATTTAAAAGCCGTCGCGGCGATTGTACCGAGCACGCTAATCTATTATGCGCTGCTTTACGCATTAACGGAATTCCATCACGTACTGAAGTTGGTTTTGTATACGCCACCGATATGCGCACCTGGGTCGGCCATGCTTGGACCAGTGCCTATGACAGTGAACAAGGCCGTTGGATACATTTAGATGCTGCTTATCCAGGCCTGCAACGCAGTCAGTATATTAAAACCGCTGCATCGTCAGGTGGTGACAGCAGCACTACCGCACAAGCCATGGCCCGTGGCATGGCGGTACTCATGGGTCAAGAGATTGAAGTTCTCACTAAATAAAAATTTCCATTTTAATAAGGTTCATACATGAGTGAAAAGCCTATCTTGATCGACACCAACACCGATTCACCCGAGTCATTAACCGTCGTTGGTACATCGGTGAAAATTTTAGCCAATGAAACACAAACCCAAGGCGGTGCATTTACACTGCAAAGTGGTGAGGCCGGTATGGGACCGCCACCGCATGCACATGTCTGGAGTGAAGCATTTTTTGTAACTAAAGGTTCGGTTGAATTCATGTATAATGGTGAAACACAAATTTGCGCAGCTGGCTCTTTTGTTTTTATACCTCCAAACATTACACATACCTTTACCTATGGTCCTGATGGTGGTGAAATGCTAGAGATCACCGGAGCGGGAAGCAACGCTACTCAATTGTTTGCAGACTTAGCCACAAAATTAGAACCTGGACCACCAGACATGCCAACTGTAATTGAAATATTTACTGAGAATAAAGCAGAATTAAGAATCTAAAAACAAAACCGCACTCAATTTCCATTGAGTGCGGTTAACTAAAAACCAATAACTAAGAACTAAAATCTATTTGCCAAGCGCCTTCAACATAACTTCACCCAACTCCGCTGGTGATTCTGCTATATGCACGCCTGCATCTTTCATGGCGGCGAATTTTGCTTGTGCAGTACCAGTATTACCACTGACGATAGCTCCGGCATGGCCCATACGCTTACCTTTTGGCGCACGCGAGCCTGCAATAAATCCAACGACGGGTTTATTAACATTTTCTTTAATGTAGGCACAGGCTTTTTCTTCGGCGTCACCGCCAATTTCACCGATCATGATAATTTGTTCAGTTTCATCGTCATTATTAAATAACTCAAGACAGTCGATAAAATTGGTGCCGTTAATTGGGTCACCACCAATACCAATGCAAGTGCTTTGACCAAGACCAGCTTGGGTTGTTTGCCAAACTGCTTCGTAGGTCAAGGTACCGGAGCGCGATACAATACCGGTGGTGCCACGCTGATGAATATAACCTGGCATAATACCAATTTTACATTCACCTGGGGTAATAACACCGGGGCAGTTTGGTCCAACCAAACGACTCTTGCTGTGTGCTAATGCCGATTTCACTGCGTACATATCTTTAACCGGTACGCCTTCAGTAACTGCTACAATTAATTCAATACCGGCATCAATGGCTTCTAAAATGGCATCAGCTGCAAACGGAGGCGGCACAAAAATCATTGACGCCGTTGCGCCTTCATTTTTTACCGCTTCTTCAACCGTATTATAAACCGGAAAATTACTGCCATTATCAGCAGTCCAGGTTTGACCACCTTTTCCAGGAGTCACACCACCAACAAACTGCGTGCCGTAATCAATCGCACCGTTAGAGTGAAAAGTACCGACCTTACCGGTAATACCCTGACAAATTAATTTAGTGTCTTTATTGACCAATACTGACATTAGTTGCCTCCCTTACTTGCACGATATTCAAGAGCAGCTTTTGCCGCCTTTTCACAACCATCGCGCAAATCATCAGCTGCAATGACGCTTAAATCACTATCGGCAATTAATTTTTTACCAATCTCAACATTGGTGCCTTCCAGACGAACAATCAGCGGTCGGTCTAAACCAACTTCTTTGACTGCTGCAAGCACACCTTCAGCGATAATATCACATTTCATAATACCACCGAAAATATTTACTAAAATAGCCTCAACACTTTCATCTTTTAAAATCAATTTAAATGCGTTGGTTACCTTTTCTGCGCTCGCGCCACCACCAACATCTAAAAAGTTTGCTGGAAATGCTCCTTCATCAGCGCCGTAAGTAGCAATCGCGTCCATGGTCGCCATCGCTAAACCAGCACCATTGACCAAACAACCGATATTGCCATCGAGTTTAACAAAGGCCATGTCCTGTTCTTTAGCTTCAAGCTCAGCCGGATCTTCTTCATTAGGATCGAGTAATTCAGCAATATCTTTATGACGATAGAGGGCATTATCATCAAAACTCATTTTACTATCGAGCGCAATAACTTCATCAGTCGCACTCACCACCAACGGATTAACTTCGACCATTTCAGCATCGCTTTCTATAAAGCAGCGGCACAGTGCACTAGCTGTTTTCACAAAGCTATTTACTTGTGTCGGCTTTAAGCCCATACGAAAGCCAAGGACGCGTGCTTCATGTGCATGCAAGCCTTGGTGTGGATCAAAATGTATTTTGTGAATTAAGTCTGGAGTTTTTTCCGCAACTTCTTCGATGT
This sequence comes from Planctomycetota bacterium, assembly GCA_028280785.1. Classification (GTDB taxonomy): domain Bacteria; phylum Planctomycetota; class UBA11346; order UBA11346; family UBA11346; genus JANQLF01. The sequence goes on along the minus strand of JANQLF010000126.1, from coordinate 1,259 downwards.
CCATGCCACCTTCAGAACTGACCATTAATAATGGTTTGGACACACTGCGATCTAATAAAATGGATAAATATAATTCGTTAGCAATGTCGCAGCCATCTTCGACGTAGAGACGTTGAATCTGCTTGCAACCATCACCGGTTTGAATGGTCTTTAAATAATTACCCAGCAATTTTTCTGCGTGCTCTTTCGCCTCAGCAGGACTCTTGGCAATTTTAACCCCGCCATCCATAACCTTTTCTGTCATCGCTTCATCAGCATAGACGGTTCCTTTACCGCGACCGCCAGCATGGATTTGACTTTTCACCACCACTACAGAACTTCCGAGATCTTTGGCGGCTTGTTCGGCTTCTTCAACAGTCGTACACGGGTGACCCTTCAGTACCGGAACGCCGTATTGAGCAAAAATTTGTTTGCCCTGGTATTCATGAATTTTCATCGTTTATATCTTCCTAAAAAACGCTCGAAATACCGCTGTTTTTGTCCTAAGCGGAGCAATGGAATACGCATGGCCATAGCAATGCAAGCGTGCGAGTTTTTGACATTTGTTTATTAATAACACTTAGATTACCAGGGGCTTAACATGCTCCAATTCAATTGACTCGATTTGCTATCGTCAATAATACAGGACGTGATTGAGATCGTCGTACCTATTTTTGGACCAGATTTGGAAACAGTCGTTAGCTTCGCCAGCGAAGCCGCAGATGCTGGTGCAGACGTATTAGAACTACGCCTCGATCTCTGCGCTGGTGCCGACATCAATCAACTCATCAATGCAATCAGCAGCCTACCACTTCCTGTTCTTGCCACGAACCGCAGCAAGGCTGAAGGCGGCCATAGCGAGCTCAGCGATGAAGAACGCGTCGCCAGCCTGCTCGCTGCTGATCAAGCTGGGGCAGCCTACATCGATCTCGAACTCAGCAGCCTCCCTGCGCTGAAAGAGCGCCCGTCTCAGGCCAAGCTGATCCTCAGCTATCATGACTTTGAAAGCATGGGAGACGATCTCACAGCCAAGGTTATGGCCATGTATGAGGCCCAAGCCGATATAGCGAAGGTTGCTGTCACTCCAGCGGATGCTGGTGATCTCGCCGCTATAGAAGCGCTCTACCGTATGGCTCCGCATGGAAAACTCGTCGCCATTGCTATGGGCGAAGAAGGTCTGCCATCTCGTCTGCTCGCTGGCGCTTGGGGCGCAGCTTTCACCTTTGCCACCATCGATGAGCAAAGCTCAGCACCCGGTCAGCCCTTAGTCAGAGATTTAA
>JANQLF010000110.1 GCA_028280785.1 Planctomycetota bacterium | reverse complement strand
TCTACGAACCGACGTCTATTCACTCGGTGTTGTTCTTTATGAGTTTGCCACTGGCGGTTGCCTGCCGTATTACCATTTAACCGACCGTGAATCCTGTTTAGCTGGTATTCGCAGTGAACGCACCGAGCCGCGTTGGCCGCGTCAGTATGTGCCAGGTTTCCCGCGTTCTTTAGAGTGGATTATTTTACGGGCGATGGCGCATAGACCCGAAGAGCGCTATCAGAGCATGTCAGATTTCATTGCCGACTTGGACCGTTATTCACGTGGTGCGTGGATTCCGTTTATCGGTCGTGTGCATCCGCGTCGTTTATTTAATTATGCGAAGAAAAGCCATCCTTACTGGCTTTATGGCGTGCCTGCGGCCCTTGTCTTGTTTATAGTCTTATGGCTGGGCGTTTTACTTATTAATTCGTTGGACGATAAACGTGAAATTTTAGAAAATGGTATGAAGGATTTGCATGCAGCGGAGCTCATGATTGTAACGCCACCGAAAAAACGTCAGTTATTGAATAAAGAAGAAATTGTAACTGTTGATAAAATGAGAGAAATTTTTAACAATAATAAAGGTAAATACGAACAATTCCTAACTGATTTTAATCAGACATTGGACAATATTAACCGTAATCGTTTTTTAAATGTAGTATTCGAAGGTAAATATATAGACAACAGCCGTGCGCGACTAGAGGTGGCAACGGGCAAGGGTGGTAATTGGTCGACAGTTGAAATTGCTGGTCGACCGGGTTTGCAAATTAATGCTGATGAACGTTGGAACTTACAACCCTTTGGTCAGGGCCATATTTATTCCTATTTTAGTGGAACTGTGTTGCCTGGCTTTCGTATGGAAATTAGCGAACCAGATAATCCGACCCATCGTTTATGGATTGAATATCAAAATAGTAAAATAACCGTGTACTTCCGCCAAGATGAGATGGAAGTGCAGACATTAGACGTCAAACGCGTTCCATCTGATAGTTATAATTTACGTTGTGGCTTATTTGCAGCCGAAGACGAATTATTATTTGTCTGGCCAGGTGGTAATAAGCACTTTAATCAAATGGGTTTGCGCGAAGGCAGCCCCGCACAGATTACTTTCGAAGTGCCAAAGGGTGTGGTGGTCGAACAGATTTACATTGGTAGCAAGCGCCCGCGTCAATAATGTCGTAAGCGCTTAATTGACGCTTGCATCATCGGTAATTTATCAGATTTTTTAAACATCATGAATGAGCGTTACGACCTTTCGCAATTAGCAAAACGCTACGGTATGTTTCCCGTAGAAGCGTATGTTTTTGTTGGCGAAGGTTTGCACCATGCGACCAGATCACTCGGCAAACAAGGTGCTGAAGGCGCAGATCGCCATATTACCGCGCATGAGTTGGTAGAAGGTGTTCTCGAATTAGCCTCGACACGCTTTGGATGCCTGGCTAGTTCAGTCTTACGCTCCTGGGGTCTGCGTTGCAGCGAAGATATCGGTACCGTGACCTTTCATCTGATTGAAGAAGGTCTCTTCGGCAAGCAGCCAGGCGATACTATCGAAGATTTCCAGGGCGGTCCGGTCTTTCATGAGCTGATCCAACGTAAAACACGTGAGCGGATGCTGACTGAGGCCTAGCCCATAAGGCCTTGTCCTGACTTGTCGTTGCAGCATGTTCGGCCATAGTAAGTGACTATGAGCACATCAGATGGAATCGTGCGTGAGTTTTGGCAACATCCGTGGGGTCGGACCCTCATGGTTGCTGCGACTATTGCGATGGTCTCTTGGGCTGTGCGCGAAACGGCGGTTATTACCTTTCCTGTGTTTGAGGCGATGTCCTCAGTCATTATCCCATTGGCCTTGGGTTTCACCTTAGCCTATGTGCTGACACCGGCGGTCGATAAATTGCAAGCACGCGGCATGACGCGGATGATGGCAACGAGTATTTTATTCGTGCTCTTGGTATTGGCGTCGTTGTTGACTTTGAGTTTAGTGGTGCCGGCAATTGTTTCGCAAACCACCGACATGGTGAAGCGCAGTGTCGAAGAATCTTATTTTTATGATAAAAATGGGGATGGTGTTTATTCGCCAGGCGAAGCGATCATTCGCCCGGCAACCGAAGAAGGCAATATTTTTTATTTTCATGATGCAAATAATAATGGCCGCCATGACATTGGTGAGGGACGTTACGATCAATCGCATTTTGCTACCTTAAGCATGCCCGAGGGTATTGTTAAAGAACCGAGTTTTATCGAGAAGACAACCGCATTAATAGATGGTTATCAAGCTGATCTTGAATCGATGGTCGGCGTAGAGCCAGATGACCGATCATTAGCCTTTGTTATTTATTATTTAGATCAGACTCGATCGATTCGCGAATTAATACGCGATGGTTTAGTGGTTAAGGCTGATGAAAAATCTTGGCATACATGGTTACGCAAAGTTAAATTACCTAAAGAAATAGATCCTGAATTAACCTGGAAGAGAAACTGGCCAGGTGCGCAGTGGCAGGAATTGCAAGATGCACGTAAGGCTTTGCCTGAATCGCATCATGAGCAGTGGAACGTGGCGATGGCCTATCTCGGACAGCAATTTGCGACTGAACATCAGCGTTTATTGAGTCAGTGGGAAAAAATTCGTGGCGGCCAAGGTGTTAGTACTGGCAGTAATGGATTACTCGAAGCTTTAGATAAAGAAATAAAAGACGATCGCCGCGATGAAAGTTTGAAATTTATTAATTCTTTGCGTAATAAAGCGGATACGACTTCGCGTGACTTATTAATCGCCATCAGTGGTCCTAGCAGCGGTGATAGTCAAGGCGTTATGCAAGAAATGGTCTTGAGCATGAATACGGTGCTACAGCAACAAATTGCGCAGTTACCGGATTACGCAGCGGGATGGGCAGGCGAACTCTTGGCCAATATTGATGGTGTCTTGATGTTTAGTCTCAATGTGTTCTTAATTCCAGTCTACGCATTTTTCTTGTGCTTAGGTATGCCAACTATTCGTGCGACACTCAAAGCCTATGTCCCTATTAAGGGCCATGACCGTACGCTGCGCATTGTTCAACGCATTGAGCGTGCTGTCGCGGCATTTTTCCGTGGTCGCTTAATAGTATGTATAATATGTGCTATTCTTACTTGGATTGGCTTTGCAATTCTCGGTATTCCCTATGCAGCATTATTTGGATTGTTAATTGGCTTGGCTACAGCGATCCCAATGGCTGGTCTCGTATTCTTGGTCCCAGCAATTTTATTAACACTGATTGAGGGTGGTGATAACATCGCTCTGCGCGCAGGTATGGCGATCATTGTTTACGGCATCGTTCAAACTTTAGAAGCAACGGTATTTACCCCAACCATTATGGGTAAGGAAGTCGAATTACATCCCGTACTGTTAATCGTCGCGTTGTTGTTATGTGGTAGTTTACTTGGGGTATTTGGTTTGATCCTCGCTGTCCCGATTGCGGCGACCGTGCGTATTTTTGCTCGCGAGTTCTTCTTGCCACGTATTCGTGAAGCAGCTGGTGTTCCTGACACGATGATGATAAGACGCTCGGAGACTGAAGGTGATAAATCGATACTTACCCGCGATGTGATGAATCCGGCAAATAAAGTAAGCACCGAGAAGAAATCTGAAACTGATGTTGATGGTGATGATTTAACGGATTTTGAAGGTGACGAATAATTCCATCTACCGGGTACTTGATGCCAATGCCAATCGAGCCAGTGAGGGTTTGCGTGTACTCGAAGACATTGCTCGATTTATTTTAGATCACAAAGATCTCAGTGCGCGTTTAAAACAATTGCGTCACGACATTCGTCAGGCTATTCCGGCGCAGGCTCAATTACGTCGCGATACCGAGGCTGATGTAGGTACCAGTACGAGTACCGAACAGGAAATGCAACGTAGTTCTTTGTGCGATCTGATTAGCGCTAATGCCAAGCGTGCACAAGAAGCGCTGCGCGTTTTAGAAGAGCATGCGAAGTTATCTGCGCTCAACGCTGCTGTTTTTGAGCAGGCGCGTTATCAGGCTTATATTGCCGAGACTGATTTATTAACGCAAATTCCGGCAACGAGATTACTTCAAGAAAAATTATACGTCCTCATTGATCACGATTTATGCACGTCGCCTGTTGACCTGGCAAAAGAATTAGTCGATGCAGGTGCTGGCATTATTCAATATCGCGCCAAATCTTTAAATGAAGCTGAATACTCAGAGCAGGCCAAGCAATTACGTGATGTCATTGACAAACGTAGCTTATTTATTGTGAATGATCATATCGCTGTCGCCGAACAAATCGCAGCAGATGGTGTGCACGTTGGTCAAGATGATGAATCGCCATCAATCGCACGTGAGCGCTTAGGCCCACTGGCAATTATCGGACTATCAACGCATACGCCTGAGCAAGTTAAAGCAGCGCATCAGGAATCCATCGATTACATCGGCATCGGTCCAATGTTTTCGACCAACACCAAGCCGCATGAACCAGTGCGCGGTCCGGAATTATTACAGCAAGCAGCGGAATTTATTTCTCTGCCAAGTTACGCGATCGGTGGCATCAATGTTGAACGCATCAACGAATTAAAACCGCAATTGCCGCATGGCGTCGCAGTTGCGGGTTGTGTGTGTAGCGCCAAAAAACCACAAAAAATTATGGCTGAATTATTCAAGGCGATTAATGAATAAGTTGCCGCGCTTGGTTATAGCGTGGGTGGGTATTTTAATTGCATTTGCTGCAGTTTATTTCAGTCAAACAATTTGGATGATTGCGCCAGCTACATTTATTATAATAGCTGCGCATTGGATTGCCTTGGACAGCGAGTGGCCTAGGGGTAACCAATTAATTATTGGCCAGGGTTTATTGAGTTTGATTGGAATTGTTATCTATTCGTTGGTTTAAGATTTGAACCATAGATGGACACGGATGAACACATATCGTGTTGAATAATTAAGAAGGGCCCCTGGGAATGCCGAGCTCCAGCTCGGCCAAGAAAGCTTAGGCCAAGCTGGAGCTTGGCATTCCCCGGATCCTGTTTCCGGAATTGGCAATTAATTGACATTTTGTGGGTTTTGCGGAAAAGCTAGATTGGTATGTTGCTGCTTATGAAAGTATTCAATATTCTAGCTTGGTTGGTAATTATAGTCCTCTCAATACTATTCCTGTCACCCTGGTTGTCTTCATTATGGAATCCTCCACCGGGTATTCCGAGTTATAAATATGTCAAAATAAATAACATGAAACAGATCACTACGATGATGATCAAACATAGAGCGGATACTAGAGACGTGTGGCCAAATCCATGGAAAGAAGTTGGTGTTGAATTCCCCAAGGTGGAATCTGGTGAAGACGCTAAAATGATAACAGCGATTATGTT
>JANQLF010000104.1 GCA_028280785.1 Planctomycetota bacterium | reverse complement strand
AAAATGCATGCGCCCGCATAAAATAGTTTCATAGCCAGCCGCACCTAAACTATGCGCAACGGTAGCCACATGACTGGGCATCACATTTCCATTACTATAAACGCCGGTCGTACTCGGCATTTTCGCAGTCATAAATGAACAACGCGCCGGCACACAAAGCGGACAACTAGTGACTGCCGCATTAAAGCGCGTGCCTGCCTCCGCGAGTGCATCTAAATGTGGTGTTTCAACAATCTTATCACCAGCACAAGACAAGAGTCGTGCGGTGTGCTGATCTGACATGAAAACGAGAATATCTGGCTGTTGTTTACTCATCTTTGGCTCCGATTGCAGCACTTTAGCTCCTTATCTATGTATTGCTTATAACTACTTATTGCAGTAAGATATCAAACATATGGCAAAGACTTTGATTACCTGTCTGCCCGAATTGGGATTTCATAACTTTCCTAAGTTATGTAGTCATAGACGCTTGGAAGCAGCTCCACCAATGAAGAGCAAACTGCATCCAGACTGCTATGAACTAGTCTATATCGTTAGTGGGCATCAATACCGCGCGACCAATGGCTTTAACTACCCACTCTCAGGTGGTCAGGCGATTCTCATTCAACCCGGTCATCGCCACAGTACCGGCATCATGCCACAGGGTACTGGCCATGTGTATTGGCTACATATTCATGTGCCCAAGCGTCGCCTACTTGATATGTCACTCGAAGAGTCGCGTGCGATTTTCAAACATTTTCGTGAATTAAAGTCTCCGGTTTTTAATTTAGGCAAGGCCTGCCAATCGCATTTTGAAGCGCTCATGCAATTAGCGCGCAAAAAAGCTAGTGATTTAGATCGCATCAGTATTCGTCAACATTTATTAGGCATCATTCAATTATTATTACATCCACCTGATTTACCGCAGCGTCAACAGGGTATGCATTATTTACAAGAATATCATAAATTATTTGATCAGCCTGCTGCACTGGCACATGCGCTCGGTATTTCGCTATCACGCTTACGCGCACGCTGTAAGGAAGAAACCGGTATCAGCCTCGGTGATTATTTATTGCATTTACGCATTGAAGAAGCACGTCGTCGCATAATCCAACATGCGCACCTCAGTATTACCGATATTGCCCTCGACCTTGGCTTTTCTTCATCTCAATATTTTGCCACCGTTTTTAAGCGTTACACCGCCTTAACCCCAACGCAATTTCGCAATGATACGCATAGCCCTGAAGGCAAGCGTCGCCTGATAAAATTAGGCTTGGCATAAAAAAAGGCAGCTCAAAAGAGCTGCCCTTTATAATTAATATATAATCTTACGGTGTTTTTGCAGCCGCTTTTGGTTTCCAAGTTATGGTTCCAGTTTGTTTACTGCCTTTGGTGGTCTCTTTGTGATCACCAGAAAAAGCGCCTGCTTTATTGTTACCGGAAAATTCAAAAGTGCGTAATTTCTTTTGGTTGCCATCATTAACTGCACCTTTAAAGGCTCCATTTTTTAAGTCACCAGAAGCCGTACCGGTGTAAACGTAGGGTTTCTTTCTAAAGTCGAAATAAAACTTCGCTACATATTCATTTTTCTTAGCCGTTTCGGTAAACACGGCTTTAATTGGACCGTTTTCATTTTTCTTACCACGCGCCCAAATCCAGGTACCTTCCATGGTATGTTCTTTGGCTTTTGCGGTTTTAGTTGAACCGGATTTATCATCTTCAGCAGCACTAAGCGTTGCGCCAGCACAGAGAAAAATTCCGATGGTTAACAGAGAGAGTAAATGACGCATGCTCATATTCCTTTTAAAACGTTATGAGTTATTTGCTGAACGGGTCTCATCCTAACGTTGAGCCGTTGCCGCGCAAAGCCTAGTCATCTCCGATGACAAGATGATGACCACACATAAAACAAGCGTAGAACGCCAGTTAGAAATAGGAATGTCCCAGTCAGTTCAACTGTGGGATTACTCAGCAATCAAGATCTGACGGTAGGCCCCTGGTGATTGGCCAAACGACTTTTTAAACACTCGATTGAAATAGGCTTGCGAAGCAAAACCACAGGCATCGGCAATTTGTGCCATCGAATCGTCAGACTCACGCAATAGCGACTGCGCACGTTGCAATCGCAATCGCGTCACATAGCGCATCGGCGCCACGCCACATGCTTCGACAAAGACATCGTGAAATCGTGTTGGCGATAAATGGCAAATGTGCGCAAGTGAATCCCTATCGAGATCTTCATGCAAATGCGCACGCATGTGTTGAATAACTCGTTGAATGCGATCATCGTACAAAACCTGCTGCGGTGGATAATCTTTTAAACATTTTGATAAAATTAATAACGTAGCTGCCTGTGCTTCTATCGACTGCACATCATTGTTTGATTTAAGCAAAGCGGCTTCTACACGCTTGGCAAATGCCGGCTTAAATACCATCGGTCTCTGTGAAGTCCGGACGTCTTGCCCATTGCTATATTGCCAAGAAATATAAGCCCAATCGCTGTGCATATCTTTTTTCGTGGTTTTGTGCAAACGATGTCGGCAAGCAACGGGCACAACCAATAAATGCGCGTGCGGAACCGCAACCTTGCCACCATCGTAATAACAGGTCCAGGTTCCATGGTGCGGTCGCTCCAGCAGGACATTTGGTAAAGTTCGCCACGTCGTATCCCACGCTCCAGTCCGTAATTGTCCTGTATTAACCGTATAAAAACGCACTTGGATGAGATCGCGCACAGGATAAAAGTACAAATAGATCCGACAGCTGTCCATAGTCAAATTGCCTGAGATTGCTATACTGCCAATCGAGGTGACACATGGACCGCTTTTTACCTGCCCCTAAAAATCCTGCTGATTGGCCACAATGGCGTGAAGACCTGCACAAATGGCGCGATTCGTATCGTCGCTTAATGAATTTTGAAGCTCATTATCCGGAGTGGACAAAAGGACAATACTGCCAAGCCCTTATTATGCTCTGGGACGAAGAGCTGTGGAATATAAAAGATGGCTGGCGTGTTGACGCACTCTGCGATCGTGCAGAAGCCGTCTATGGTGGTTGGGACCATGTGGTTTTATGGAATAATTATCCGTTGTCGGGTATCGATCGACGCGATCAGTTTGATTATTTTAACGATTTACCCGGTGGGCTTGATGGCTTGAAGCAATGCGTTGCCGATTTTCATCGCCGTGGTGTCAAAGTGATGATTGATCATAAACCATGGGTACCTGGTGTCCCAGATGGTTTTGTCTCGGCCAATCGTGCGCTGGCTTATGTGGTTGAATACTGTGAATTAGATGGTGTGTATTTAGACTGTGGTAGTCATCCCAAAGCCGATTTAAAAGAGTATGTAGAAGCCATCGGCACTGAAAAAATATTTGCCTCAGAGGCGACCACACCTTTAGAACATATTTCTTATCAACCGATGTCTTGGGCTCAATTTGTTGAAGACAGTGAAGCGCCAGGCGTTCATCGCAACCGTTGGTTAGAGCGCGACTTTATTTTATTTGAAACTCGTCGTTATCATTATCACCCAATTAAAGAACTACAACGTGCTTGGCTTGGCGGTGGCGGTCATGTCATTTGGGAAAACGTCTTCGGTTATTGGGCAGCGTACAGTCCACATTATTGTAGCTGGCTGCGCATGTGCACTGCCGCACAACGTTTTTTCGTTGATTTATTTTGTAACGGTGATTGGCAACCATTAACGCATGGCAATCCGGATGCAGGCATTTATGCCAGTTCTTATGTCGACGACCAATATATCTTGTACACTATTTGTAATCGCAGTGGTGCTGACTACAGCGGTGAATTAATTCGCTGTCCAAAAGTTGGCAATAAACAGATCATTGATGTCATTAGCGGCCAAAACTTAGACGTGCAAGAACAAGGCGACGAGTTAATTATTTCAGGAAGCATCGGCATAGAAGGCATCGCTGGTGTGCTGCTTGTTGATGAGATTAGCACTGAATTACAAAGATTACTTGACCAACAACAAAAACGTTTTGCGCAAGCTGATTTTTCATTTGAACAATGGGATGGTGAGCATCGCAACACCGAACTTGCCCATGAACTCCAATATGTTCCAGAAAAAATCGAATATGCCGATGCACCAGAAAATATGCAGGCAGTACCCGGATATAGCGGCACCCATCGCCAACGCTATCGCATGCGCGAATGTGGTTTTGTCGCTGGACACAAAACTGAATTACATGTTTATGATGCCTTTGAACAAGAATGTGTCGACGAAAGTGATGTAACGGTCAATGATTTATGGGTAGATACCTACCCTGTTACCAATGTTGATTTTAAAACATTTTTAGAGGCATCGAATTATAAACCTGCTGATGCCACGCATTTCTTACGTCATTGGCATAATGGCAAAATACCTTTAGGCCTCGAAAATCATCCGGTTGTCTATGTCTCGTTAAATGATGCACGTGCTTATGCTGCCTGGGCCGGTAAGCGCTTACCGACTGATGCAGAATGGCAACGTGCTTGTCTTGGCGAACGTCGTTATCAATTTCCATGGGGCAATGAATTATCACTGCAATTAGGCCATGCGAAAAAACGCTTATTTAATGATGGCCGTCAAGGTGGGACCACACCTGTCACTCAATACACCGATGGTATAAGTGCTTATGGCTGCATAGATATGATCGGAAACACGTGGGAATGGACAGAAAGCGAACGCAGTGATGGCCATACGCGCTATGCGCTTTTAAAGGGCGGTTGTTGGTACGGTGCTGAAGGCAGCTTCTGGTTATTTGACGGTGGCGCACGTGGCGGTGATTGGGCGGCAAAATTAATTCTCATGCACGATGGCTGGGATCGCTGTGCAACGATTGGTTTCCGTTGCGTCGCCGATCGCACAGATGGTAAAACAGTCAACGATATTGCCGCAGGTAGTGGCGATGCGACTGCGTTATTAGGCAATGCCAATTAAAACAGCGCCTTCTAATTGAAGGCGCTGGGGACAGTGATCTCACGGATAACTGCTGGGTGTTGGAATCAGTAAAGCTTCATCAGCGTTTGAGCCCGCGCCTCTTGATGACGATTAGTTGTTTTTTTAACAACTGTGCTCTTAACATCGGTACCTTCAAATGTTATGTACGGATCCTTCAACGTGATCATATCTTTGAGCTCATAAACATTTTTGTACCCATATCCATAAAGATTGATGAATGTTGGAATATTGAGCGCCAATGGTGCGCCTTTGTTCATCAACGCTGGATTCGGCGTATCGACATTATTATTGCAATAAATTAAAATAGTCGTGTTTTTATTGGGAATCATTTTAGCCAAACTAGCTTTGGTAAAATCTGAAAAATTAAGATGCACCGCGCCTTTCACATGAATGCGATCATATGCAGACTTTGAACGTGTATCTAAAACAATGACATCCTTTTGTAATGCCTTTTGCGCAAAAGCTCGAGAACTGATTAAGCGTTTCTTGCGATATTCGTCTACTTCTGCAGTTACCTTGGTAAATCCAGGATAATCAACCTTAGAACTCGGCTCAACTGATTCAAAATAACTACCGTAAACGCCACAACCCATGGCAGCGATAGCAATAATGGCAATGATAATGTGCTTCATAGCAGGCTCCTTGTGTATTCATTCTATCACGGAACCTGACAGCAATTGTAACTCTTATGTAACCTGCTTAAAACCTGCTCAAATCAGCACTTTCAAGCGCTTCTTCCTTTTTATCAGCGTTAAAAAAGAGTATTGGACCCGCATTGCTCTTAAGTTCGACATCAATACAGCGACGGCCATTATCATCACTAACTGTTACTGGCACGTCTGCATTTTCAAATTGAACGACTATCTTGGGCCATTCCTTAGGTAGATAGAAGCGCAATGTATTGCTTGCATCAGCAGGCTTACGGTAGGGATTAAAATAGGCGCGGCACACCACTGCATGACGGCGCACGTGACTGACGTTGAGCTTAGTACCCTTATCGCCTTTCTTAATAAATTTAACAAGCGGTCGTGAATTTTTCATACGTGGATAATTACCTGGCTGTACTTGGAAGAGCGACGCAGGATGACCTACACTGTTAAATAAAGTTTCGTGAGGGTTTCCCCAATAGGCATAAAATATATTCGAAGAGGCTTTAATCGACGCATCTTTGAATACCAAAATATTCTCTCCTTCAATCTGTGGTTCGATCCACGACTGATCCTTACCATTAACCAATACAAAACCACTAATGCCGTCAATTGATGGTGTATACTGCAAACCATCACCAACATGGGTAAAGGTCACACGGATTTCGCCATCGGTGATTTTATGGTCGATCATCTGCGGTCCGGTAAATGGCTGAGGCTTACCATAAAACTTGCTTAAGGCTGCAACAGCAAAACGTTCACCGCTTTTATCTTTTTCGCCCCAGTGGGTATCAATGTTCCCACAATCAAAAAAATCTACAAAAGCAGCATTGCTGTCATAACCGAATAATTTTTGCGCCTTTAAAAACTGAATATTGCGACCGCTGCGATAAAACAGAGTACATGCTGGGTCCAATGGTGGAGGCGATGATGTATTGCGAGCTAAGGCACCATACATGTAGTGAAAGTCATGCTCAAATAATTGACGCCAATGCGTAATGTTTGCCAGCATCCGTTCAGCATGCTGCTCACCTGGCCCACCCTCACCTTGATGCCACATCAATCCTCGAAAGGCAAATGGTGCCAATGGATGAATTTGTCCATTAAATAAAACACACGGATAGTTTTGAATGATTTGTCCAGCACCTGGCCAACGACCGTTCGGTTTCTGCTGCCACGCTGCATCAACTGCCTTGTATTCATCCCAGGTTTTAAAGGTATGCTTTTTATCTTTAGCCAATTTATCCTGTGAGCGTTTGAATAAGATATCATAGCTCAGCCCACGTTTTTCTGCCTGGCTTGCTACTTGATTAAGAATATTTTTTTCAGTCCACGCCGTTTGGGTCGTACCACTGACCGCTACTTGGATAAATCCAAATGGCACATTTAATTCCTTAAATAATTTTCTGCCCATAAAAAAGGGCATAGCCATTGAGTCCATTGCGGTCTTATCATCCATGGCCTGCCATTGTGCTTTGCCATGCACACCTGGATTCATGTCCTGTAAGGGTGCCTCGCTCGCATAGCAGCCATAGCGAATAAAGCGTACTAAGGGAAAATTCTTCTCGCCGATACGTGCTTTGAGTGGCTTGTACTGTGCTGCTTCACCGCCAAGGGTTCGAGCCATATTTGATTGACCAGCGCATAACCACACTTCACCTACAAGAATATTTTTTCGTTCAATGCGCTGATCACCTGCGCTCACTTGTAAAGACTGACCCTCGGAACTGACTGCTAATGGTTTTAAATTGGCTCGCCAATACCCTTTATCATTTGCCGTGCATGTTAATGACTGGTCAGCAAAGCTCACTGTGACCGATGTACCGGCAGCAGCCCATCCCCATATCGGCACAGACATGTCACGTTGCAAGATCATTTGATCTTGAAACACGTGTGCCAAACGAAATTCACTGGCACTTAACGAGCTTAATGCAAGAAAGAAACAAACGAGGTAACGCATCAATTCTCCAAGAACAAAAAATCTATGCACCAAATGCCTCGACTCAATTGATTCAACAAATAAACGTTAGCCAAAAACATCGATGATGAACAGGGCAACAAAAAACCCGGCACACGCATGTACCGGGTTTTGTTCTTTAGATACGCTCTGCTTAAGAGTCGCTATGCCAAGTTAACACTTGTCCTGGATATAATGATACGGTAACCGTTCCAGCCTTAGCTTTCACTTTGGCTTTGGTAACAGCATCAACTAATTGCTTAGCCTTTGGTAATTTAATTTTTACATCAATGGCATCATTGAGGTCGGTATTAACAACCGCGTACCAGGTACCATGCTCTTTAGTTTTATACTCACGAACCATAACTTCTTTTTGACTGCTCACGTTGCTGAGCAATTCACTTGGAACGGCAGGCAGTGATAAAAACGCCTGATTAAATGCACGTTGATATTCAGTAAATCCTGAGCTGTAAACCGCTGATGCTAAATAGCCGAGGTATTTCGGATCACTATAAGCCAATGCGCGTGCTTCAGCCAACATGTGATAAGGACCAGCAACATCGAAGTCGCTGACGAAGTATCCAAGCAAAGCGTCCTTACTATTACCGCCTTTATTAATTGCATGTTCATTCAATACGTAATGACGAATCATTGCTAGGCCGTCTTTAGCCACAAATGGATCGGTTTGCTCGGTACTGCTCACTGTGTACAAACGATTAAATCCGTAGGTCATGATAATATCATCTGTATCGGTATAGCGTTTAGGATCGGCCGGAGGAACTGAATGCTGCCATTCCCAACCGCCCCAGGTACCGCGCATAGCTAACTGTGATTCTAATGCCAATTTATTTGCAAGCACATCGTCATAATTAATCGTTGCACTTTTCCAGATTGAAGGTTGATCAGTAACGATACCTTTTTTACCAACACCGGTACCGCCCTCGCTGGCATCTGCAGTAAATAAAACAACACCATTTTCCACACCGGCATCTTTCTGCACAAAGTCTCGCACTTTAGTCAGGAATTCTTTACGCTTTCCAAACCACCAATCGAGGTATTTTTGATAAGACTCTTTATTGTCGATTAATTGTTGACGAGTGACTGGATCATTGCCAGTTTCAACCGCATAGAGATCTAAGCAGCGATCTGAAAAACTAATTGGTAATTGGCTATTGCGGGTACGAATCCATACACCAGCAAAGTTAGCTTTGTTGCTGAACGGCGTAACGGTGCAATCCAACATTTTACGGAAATCTTCATAGGTTGCTGGATCGGTAACATCGGCGTTATGTGGCTCAGTCCAACTGATATGGGTATAATCATCGCGGCCCTTTGGTCCTTTTTTGCGCTGATACAAGGTACGACAGGTCTTTTTATTACCGTGACCATGTTGACCTTTTGAACCACAGTATTCGTAATACGGCAATACATTTAAATCATATTGAGCTGCAAGGTCGATGATTTGTCCCCACAATTGCGGTGTATCGCTTCCCCAGACCCATTTATTGCCACCATATTTACTTTGATCCCAACCTTGGTTAGCACCAAATTCCAATAAATCTTTTGAGAATGTATTGATGCCTAAATATTTCATTAACCGCGCATGGTACTCAAACCAGTCTTTGTGTTTGATGACACCTGGCTCTTGACCTGCACGACGACCTAGCACACCGTCAGCCATTTCTTCACGATAGAATAAATGGCGATGTGGTAATTCTTTTGGTGGTAATGTTAAGGCTAAACTAATCTCGTCATGTGATGGTGCTTCATAAATTGAAATTTTTCCAAGTGCTAAACCTTTTGATAAAGGCGCATCTTTGTGTGAAAAATGCGCAAGCACTACGTGAAAACCATCTTTAGGTGCAAACGGTCGTTGGCCTTTACCGCGAATGGTATGAATGTTTGAAAATTTGTCGTGTAAGTGAAAAACTGACACCCACTGTTTCCACTTGCCACTTAATGGGTAATTAATTGATTCTGGATGTGAATACACGTAAGGAATTTCGAGCCCGTCACCAAGTGCCGCGCCAGTGTGCCAACCGCGAGTTATTTCCGCACCATGATTGCGCAAAATAAATCCACGTGCCACATCCTCAGGATAATCAACCGTGATAACGTAAGCCTTACCAGCGACCAAACCTTTATTTTTAGCAATGCGAACCGAGACATATTTAGATCCTGATCCTGGTTTATTTTCTTGGATCAAGGCTTTGCGGCCAAGGACCTCGCCATAGCTGACACTATTTTTCGGATACTGCTCAAATTCATAACCGGGATCGGCCTTCGATAGATCAACACTATCGATGAGCTTCAACTCGCTGATCTTGAACGGTAGTTCTGGGTGTTTTGGTTCGGCAGTCCAAGCTACCGCTACAATCAACATACTTAAAAGAATGGTACGCACGTGCTCTCTCCTGAAGGTGTTCTTACTACCCTTTCCCGAGAATCCACGACGGGGGACATTTATTTGAACAATTTATCTAAGTTACTTATTAGCAGGTACTTGCACCTTGATGTCGTCGATGAAAACCCGTGCACCCGGCAGATTTCCAGCCTGAATCATGAACCAATGTACTGGTGTTCCTGGGCTCATGGTCTCGTTAGAATCCTTACTCTGCCCACGAACACAGTCGCTCAGGCGAATCCGCGCAGTGACCCAACGATTGGTCAGTGGTATAAATTCGCGATGGTAATGAAGATAATGTTGCTCTGGAACAGCGGCCATCCATACCCCTAACCAACCGCAGGACTCAGCCCAATAGCGAAAGGTGATATAGGCATCATCAGCTGCATTAAAATACGTATCCGTCGAATTTTTGAGTGTGAATTGTAATAAAGACCCATCACCATTCACTTGCACTTCTGCGGCACCACAAAAGTCAGATGTATTACCATCAGGAGCAAGGGTATTCGCTACCAGCGCACCAGAGATTAAAGTGTCTCCAAAAGTATCCTGTTCAAAATCGACTGACCACAGTACCTGGCTTGCTGAGGATTGATCGGCCGTAGTTGCTAAAAAACTATCACTGACACGCAAACTATCGGAAGCTTTTAATGCAATAGCTTGTGTTTGGTGTTCTGTTGCAACTTCAACAACGCCATGCACGACATGCACATTTGTTGTTTGGTTACGATTACTTACGGTAAATGCCGTGCCGATTACATTTATTTCTGCTGTTGATGTCTTCACCACAAAACGATTTGCTTTGCTACGTTTATTAATTTCACAAGTAATTGAACCCGCTAACAATGAAAGTGATTGTTGATCCGCAACGTGTGCCTGTGATTTAGCATCAAGCGTCACCACACTACCATCGGGATAATGTATTTGGGCCACAGAATTGGCGGCCGTCTGAATGTCTTGACCCGCCTCTAAACGTAAACCCTGTTGATAGGTTTGCCCATCGAGTTCGATTTGGCCGCGCACGATGTGAACGCGAAGATCTTGCTGTGATGGCAACTGCATTAACACCAAGCCCACTACACAAACTAATAATGCCGCTGCTACTGCTAGCATTTTAGGCACTTGGTTTCTTGCTGCTGTTGGAAATTCAATGACTTCTGGAATCGCCGCCTGATTGTCTTTGGCCTGGACATGTAAGCGATTATGCAAAGCGGCAGCTTTGGCAAATAAATCAGCACATGCCTCATCATCGACTAATGCTTGATTGAGCGCCTCACGCTCTTCTGTATTCAAGGTCCCATCAAAGTGGCCGGAGATCAGATCCATATAGACGTTGTGCTTATCAACGCTCATGAGAGTGCTTCTCCACGTTGCAAATGCCGTTCGCAACATCCAATTAATTGTTTACGCACACGCGCTAAGGCTTTTTTAACGGCTTCATATTTACCGCCGGTTTGCTGAGCAATTTGATGAATACCCATATCTTGGTGGTAGCGCAGTTGAATCATTTCGCGCATCCGCTCACTGAGTTGATCGAGGCAAAAATGCAAAGCCTGCTGTTCCTGATCGCGATCCATCAAAGCCTCTTCTTGGCGATAAAACGCTTGTTCGATCGCATGCAACGCATCATCACTGAGTAATCGTGACTGCTTGCCTTGTTTTTCATAATGTTGCAGCAAAAGGTTGCGGGCAATACCACGGGCCCAGGCGCCAAAGGAATGAGAATCGTCATAATCGTCAAATTTCTTCCACAAAATGACAGCCATTTCTTGCATGATGTCATCGACATGATCCCAGCCATACAAACCCGCCGCCACAAAGGCACGAATATCATGCTGACAGGAGAGAAACATCTCCATAAATGCTGCATGCTTATCGTCTTGCATATGTGGCTCCTGCTTCAATCATCATCACTGTATCGCAACGAAAATAAAGCGCTGTATAGAAGTCTTTCCGCCCGTGTATCGATTGGGGACATTTTTTTCGTCACAATCTGTAAATCTTGTCTAATTCATGATTAAGTTTTGATTGTTGATCTTTTTGTCCCTGATGCAGTCCATCTAAGAAAGAGCAGTATCTCAAACAGGAGTTTCGCTATGTTACGTTTACTATGCCTCATTATTTTATGCTGCTCACTTACGGCTGTCGATACGGTCGACTTGGGTGCGCCGTACGGACACGGTATTTTAATTGAAGAAATTGA
>JANQLF010000089.1 GCA_028280785.1 Planctomycetota bacterium | reverse complement strand
CCATCGCTCGTATTCCTTCGGTTCAACCAGGTTATTCATGGCCATTTATTGATGCGCCATCGCATGGCCGCAACACCTTAACTGATCGGAATTTGGACGGTACCATTGATTCACAGGATTGGAGTACCAAGCCACCTGAAATTGATGAGCCTTTTGACCATAATGGTGATGGCTCAATAAATGGTGACGATAAAGTATTTAAATTTGACCGTAACCTTGATGGTAGCATTGATGAAAAAGATTGGGAAAGCATTTTATGGAATGCCCTACCTGGCCGCGAGAATAGTTATTTCTTAGCTAGTGCTGGTTTTGATGGCGCTTTCAATGTGTTCGTTGATAGCGAAGAGAATGAAGACAACGTTAATTACATCGAAGACTTTGACGAGTAAAAATACATGAAATTTCAGCATGCCTTTACTTTAATCGAAATGTTGGTGGTGATTAGTATCATTGCCATTTTATCGACAATGATTTTTATCGCACAAGAACGCAGCGAAGAAGAAATGATCGCTAGCGATGCCTTGATGCTTCAATCTACATTGGATCGGGCGCGTAGTTTATCGATCAGCTCGGGTAATTCGCATGGTGTTGCTTTTCATATAGAGAATGCTGGTGATGGCACTGTGCTGAAAAACAAATCGGTGCTGGATGATAGTAAAGAATTGTTTGTAGGGCGTCACTGGTACTGCATTATCGGTCCCGACAAAGAAGGTGTGAAGGGTTTTAATTTTCAAAGTCGTAAAGGTGAATTGCCTCCATTAGTTAAGCCATCGCATGGTGGCACTAAGACATTTTCAACGTTGCAAGATTATGCTGAAGTTTTTGAGAAAGCTCAAATAGGACCACGTATTTATTTATCAGAAGGTGTACGTTTTTTGGCCCTGTCTGATTACGATGAGCAATTTGTGTATGAGTATAAATCTACCTATACACCGTATGGTCGGGTGGTGGCGCCAAACCGTCCGTGGTTTGGTTGGTATGATGATTCTACCAATACCTTGTATCCGTGGGGTGCTTACAATCGTGATATCGATGATGCCGCTTATGTTGAGACAACCGGATTAGATTATGCCGGCTTAGACGGTGAAATAGATTACGATGCAAATCTGGATACCAACGTCAGTCCGAATGAAGTATGGGGTCGCATCAATATGGTTTGGGACTTCGAATCGAGCACGGTAAGTAATGCGGTTTATTCGGGTGCAACAGCAGCCTATCCAGAAATCGTAACAACGACTACTAAAGATAATGAAATGAGTAATCATTATAATCGTCACGTCGATTTTATCGGTCCTGATACAGAAGTGCTCGCTGGTAAAAAGCGACCTTTGGTGAATGCCTACTGGTGTGATTTTATGATTTACTATTTACCCAGTGGCGCTGCTCGGGTAACGACAGGTCACGCGCGGCATTATTTTCTGAATAATAATTCAAGCTATGGAAAGTTTGCACCATTAGGTCGATCACAAATGGGTATAGAAAACCAGGAAGATCGAGTTGGTGGATTTACGATTACCATCTGTCGCGATATTGATCCTGAAGAAGATGTTGAGTTATATCCTGAAACTAACGCAACTACTGCCCAACCTGCTTATAATAAGTTTAACTCGGTAGAAGATGCCTTCGATTCGATTACACCATTCATGCGTGTATTTGTTGATAAGTTTACCGGTGTATCTGATATTCGCACCAATGATCATCCCCTGAATCAAATCACGCCAAACGATTTATTACAAACAGACCCTTATCCGAGGCTGCCCTAATGCTATTTAAGCAATCACGCCTTGCATTTACATTGATTGAAGTTGCGCTGTCATTGGCTGTTTTGGTGACTGGTCTCACAGCCATCATTTCAATCTACATGGTCTCTTTGCAATGGGTCGAAGAAATCCGCATTGATTTAACCGCACTGCAAACCGGTCGCATTGCCCTGGCCGATGCTGGTGTGCTGATGGATAAAGATAATAACCGTCTTGGACAGAAGAATACTGATACCACATCCAAGGGTTGGATTAATGATTATTACATTGTCCGCAGTGTTGAAACACCTTCCTATCCAAATTTTCCTGGTTCAGCTGGGAAATATCTGCGCGTAACCATTCAAGTCTATTACGGTGGTACCGAAGAAGACGGTTTATTGGCCCATGAATTTTCTGTCGATCAAATCATGCCGAAGGAATATAATTAATGGATAACAGGCGTGGCTTTACTTTAATAGAATTATTAGTCGCATCGACGATTTTTGTGAGTTTGATGGGCTTGGTGACGATCGCTTTTGGTCGTATTTCGAATGGCGGTAAAAAAGGTTTGCAGGTTTTAGAATTACATACTAAGGCTGATTCGATTATTCGCTTTATGGAGCAAGACATTCGCAGTACCCCAAATGTTGCCGCTATTCATTTACAACAGTCAACAGCTACCGATCCAGGCACTTTGACGTTTATGCGGCAAGTAACCGATACGCATCCAGCTTTCACCAATAAGTCAAATGTAGTTCCGGATTTTAACCCATTCGAATCAGCTGATGGTCAGCACTTTAGATTAACTGATTTAATTTGGGTTCGCTGGCAATGGCAACCTGGTGTCTTCGAGCGTGGTCAATCACGAATTAATCAACGCAATGAAAGCCATCGTCAATGGGCATATGTGCACGGTGATGTTCAGGTTAAGCGTTATACCTCGGCAAGTCGTCGTTATATCCATGAGGTCGACCTCAACCAACGCTATCCAATGGGCATTCAGACCAATGCGGTGCCACCAATGTTGCAACGGCATTATGATTTTTTTGTTGGTAAAGGTGGGGTAAATTCTATTAACACGACAACAGGAGCATCTGCTGCAACTGCCGGGCAGAAAATTCAAGTCTATAAAGTGGTTGGGGGCAATTGGCGAACAAGCAACGGTAATTATTATTCAGAATTTTTTGATGAAGAAACGTCACCATGGCGCATACGAACGCAGGATAATCAAGGTGGCGATGTAACCCATTTATATACTACGCTGGACTTAGGTAATGATGATGCCTTATCTGATGCCAACGCGTACGCCGTGCGCAATATGGATGGTAACACGGTTAATAAAGATCGACTGAATTTAGTCGGTGCTGAAGATACGGATGCACATGGCCAAGAACTCTATCCAAGCCAAATACATGAGTTATTTGATGGTGTTGAATTCATGGAGCTAGAATTAGTTAAACGTGATGGATCGGTGCTCGGCACGGCTGATGAAACCGATCGCATGAGTGATGGCGCATCGAGCTTGGATATTTCAGGTGTAGAGCCACTTACCGGTGACGGTATTGCGGATCGCCCAATCGCTATCCGCGCATCATTTTTATTACACAGTATTCCAATGAGCGACATTGATGAGTCAGACCATGATAATGATGGTGATGACACCGAGCCATTGATGAATGCAGTGCGTGATATTGTCATTGCAGAAGGCAATGCGACGCGCTTAGAAGATATTAATTCTTACAAACGCCATGCCTTAAAATTAGGTCATACTGCAATTTACTTTAATCATAGTGTGCAGTTGGGGTATTAGATAATGGACATGCGTACTCAGTCATTTAATAGATCCAACCAAGCTTCAGCATTAATAATGGTTATTTTAATGTTGGCCTTGATGGTATCCGTCGCTGTGAGCTTTATGAATATTGTTGGTCGTCAGCAAGGAACTGCTGTGGGTGTGGCATTACAGACTCATGCTGACCTCGGATTACAACAAGCGCAGGCGCATTTAACCCGCACCTTTGTTGAGTCTATTCAGGATGTAAAAAATAATTCAGGTACCAGTGTTGCATATACAACGGCTTGGAATGCCCCATGGCGCCGACAATTTGATCCGTTGATCGATGCTGATGCTGATCCATGGACTGAAGATGATCGTACAATTAAACGTATGACTGGTAACGGAACTTTAGCACCAAGTACCACAACGATTTCTGCGCATCCAATGATTAATACCAAAAGGCGTTTGTTTGGGATGATGGGTCATCACCATGGTTCTTATGGTGATATGATTACCCATGTAGACGAATATTGGACGCGTTGGCATAATCATGCTTGGTTGACGACGGATTTAAAACCAATTGAGATAGATCCTTCACTGACTGAAGCTGAAAAAGTTAAATTACGCAAATCGGCGCGCTATGTAGTTCGATACACGGCTCAAGTTTATGACACGAATGGTGCTTTAAATATTAATAATAATTATCCTGATGTCTTATCCAGTGGGACCACGACTGATAGAGGTCCAGGCCCAGTTGATAATTTACATTATATTCGCCAGCAAAATTATTTGAAAACCTATGGTCGCGCGATTAAAAGTATGTCGAGTTCTTATTACATGTTCTCTAACTGGGGTGGCTCAACGCAGATGCGTGTTCAGCAACGCTACGACCCCAATTATACCGTTGTCGATCCTTTGGATAAGGAAACAGTCTCTTATAGAGAAGATGGATTATCGCATAGTTTACAAGCTTATGGCGAGTTAAGTCGCGATACGCGCTTGCGCATGGAACGTGGTTTCCGAGGTGGCGACTTATATTTCATGAATAGCTCAGATTGGAAAACAAATTCAGGTAATTTCTTCTTTTTTGGCACCGGGCATAAAGGTCGTATTTATACCTGGGAACACATTAATGAAGTGAGAATGGGTGCCTCGCAAGGAAGTCCTCCGTATATGTTTGTGCCGTTTGCAGATAGCATGCGCGACGTTGATTTAGCCGATCCAGGTGCCTCTGTTCCTGTGCGCGAAGTATCCACGCCATGGCGTGTAAATATGCTCTCTGCATCGAACTACACATTGCGTTGTATGATTAATGGCCTCAGTTCAGAAATGCGCATATCGCGAACTAAATTTAACAATGCTGATATGTTTGGTCTCGGTTATCCAGAACCATTCCCGCTCGATTTTGATGCAGGACGCAATATCCCACTCTTTTCTTTTGATAAACCATTTACGACCGATAGTGGTACGCCTGCTATTATGCAGGGTGGTAACGGTGACGATATTTATTTTAACAGTTATATGCTTGATGTGACAACGGCCTTTGCCCATGCTATGATGCAGGCTCGTCGCGCATGGGTTACTGAAGCAGAAGTGCTTTCCTCCAAATATAGCGATGGCAATACATTTATTGATCAAACAGCAACGACAAATGCTGGCGGTGAAATGTTGGAAATGCTGCTGCGTGAAACCTATCGCATTTTAGGTGAGCACGTGACTAATGGTGGCGCCACGAGTTTATTATCAGGTGATAAATCGACGATTGGCTCAGGAAGTAATGCTTGTCCGTTGGTGGCAGATGTGCAATTGCATCCTGGTGACGATACCAGAGCGATGGAATACTTTTTGAATGATTTTATGATTAGCCTGCTTGGCAAATCAAACCCAGACCCAGCGAGTTTCCGTGTTGGTGATGCAGTATCTGATGCGATTGCCGTAGACTTTAATGGTGATGGCAATGTCGAAAGCTCCATAACGGGCTGGGTTGATTCAACCACGGGTAATCGCACTTGGTCTTGGTGGTGGGACGGTCTTGGTCCTTATGTTCGCCTTGATGCGAATAACCAATATATGCAGCATCCAGGTTGGTATCGTTTTGTAGCTGGGGATACAACAGGCGGAAATTTAACCCCGTATCGTAAAGTTGGTAGTGAATGGGTGGCAGTACCAGATGTCGCGAAATTTTATGAGTACAATGATATCTGGTTAAATAGTGGTACAAATTACCCAATTAAGCCGTTTGCAAAAACAGGTCGTATGTTCATTGGTAAGAGTCGTATTTTATACGGATTCATTCGATCGGAAGTTTATGATATTTTAAGTCAGCGCGTTGCATCTGCGGCTAATCGCAACTTTGCATTTCATGTTGATCCAAATGAAGATTTAGATTTTTCAGACAACACACTTTTAATTCAATCAGAAGTAAAACTCATTAATGACTAAATTCGTCAGTAAAGAGGTATGATCATGAAATATTGTATTTTATTTTGCTTGTTAATTGGTGGATGGGGCCTGCTCACCGCAGCAACTATTCCAGCTCCATCTGGCTATTCGGGTACGTGGCCTCCAACCTGGGTTGGTGTAACCAAGGGTGGTAATGCTACTGCGCCTGATCCGAATCCGACTGCTGGTGATAACAACCACGAGTTTGACTATGGCCAAGATGAGTGGGGTCATTGGGCCAATCTCGAAGTAGGCACCGTGGTTGTTGAAATGCGCTATGTTCCCGTGACTTCGCCTGATTACGGTAACGGAACTATTGGTGGCGCATTTTTAATGGGCGCACCGCCGGATGAACAAGGTGCTCGCGAGCATGAAAAGCCACAGGTAGAAGTGCCATTAACTGATATTAATAGTAGTAATGGTATGTGGGTTTCTGCAGATGAATGTAGTCAGGCACTCTGGAGAGAAATCACTACTGATGTGATGGATGATACGACGCAGGCATCTTACATTGGTGGTGAAGAAGAATTGCGCTCGGTTGACCGTAAGAATTTTACCGAAGTCACCAATTTTTGTTCGGCTTTAGGTACCGCCATCGGTCGAAGCGTATCCTTGCCATCAGAAAAAGAATGGGAATTTCTATGCCGTTCAGGTACAGCCACTGCATTTTATACTGGTCGCATTTTAGATGGTTTTACTGGATTTAGTAATGCAGGATTGAGTACAACAGCTTCTGATTTTATGTATGATTTCGATCGAGGTGCAATGGATGCAGGTAAATTAAATGTGCCAAGCGGCGATGGATTTACCCCACCATGGGTTGTACGCATTGATAGTGTTGATGGAGATGGCATTGCGCGTTGGAATCAATGGAATCATTTCGATGCACAAGTCTGTGGTACGATTACGGTAAATGGCAGTAGTACCTTAGGCATGAATATTGTTGCTCAATTTGATAGTCGTTTCCAGTGGCGCTATGCGCCTGATCACTACGGTACCCATGCACCAATTTTAATGCTGTATTATTATGATGGCACCAATTATTTGCCACGACCATTTGGTGATCCAAGTTTAGCGAATATGTATTATCGCTATCTAGAAGAGCCAAAGGATTATGTGTTGGCATCTACCGTTCACGCGACTGGTGTGCAAAACCATGACCACAGCAATGGACATAAGTTTAGAAGCAGTAATCCAGCTGCCGATCCAGCAAATCCAGAGTTTTTGTGGCAGGATCCAAAATTAGGTGGTGATTGGGTTCCAGACCCAGTGCAAAATATTCAACTCGAATACAGAGAAATGATTCATGTGACTACTCGTTATAACCCTGTCGTAGGTTCACCGAATTTACGCAACGTTAATATGGCTGAATGGGAAGAAGCATTCGATGGTGGCTATATGTTGGTTGAGGATCCAGGATTGGCGACCAATACGACGATTAAGCGCATGTATCCAATTCATGGTTTCTACACACGCCATCGTTTTTACACCACTGGTACCGAGACTTTTCAGTCTTTGCCAATTGTACCTACCAATGATCAAATTGAAGAACAAGCACGCAGCATCGTGCCCGATAATCAGAAGGGTAAAAATGGACCGCTGCCTGAGGATGATATGACCGTTGAGGATTATGTTTTTAATTACTGGGAAGCTATCAGTAAGCATTATGACGATAACAATTTTGATCCAGGTTTTTGGGTAGCCACGACACAGCATGAAATCGATAATATTAATAAAGCTGATATTGTAGCGATGGAAGAATTTACCGGATTTGGTATTACTCAGATTAAGGATAAAATTACTGTTGTTGGTATGGGTGGTGTGACCAGCACCATCGCAGCGAATGGCCGTAGCCCATGGGGATTTTTGAACATGCATGGCAATCTGGAAGAGTGGACTACGACAACGTGGGATGGCAAATCAAGCCACTTAAGTCATTCAGGCGGAAGCTTTCAGGTAAGCAAAGGTGGCTCATGGCAGACCAGTGCAGACCGCTGCCGTAGCGCGGCGCGTACGCCACGTAAGGCTGCTGAGGCATACGATGATGTCGGGTTTAGATTTATCATTAGGAACTAATAATTATGCTGGCTCAATTGCCAGGTGTTCTAAGTTGCAGCTTGAGTTCAAAAGCACTGATATCGCTAGGTATCAGTGCTTTATTTGAGCGTATCCGTATCTTTGCCAAGGCCTTACATGGTGCTACTGTATAACGATGTCAGCAACCTTTGGCTGCCCACATTGTGATAAGCAGTATCCGAATAACCCATCGCTGATCGGGCGAAAGGTTCGCTGTAGCTCCTGCAAAAAAGTCTTCCAGCTACAGGGTGATGGCAAAGCTATTAAAATTGAAATTATGGAGCAGGATCAATCTGCTCCTAAAAAGGGCCCGTCGACGACACGGGCCAGCGTTACTCAACAGCTGACCAAGCGTCAAAAAACCTCAGTAAAAAAATCAATCACCAAGCGTATCGAAAAAGGCCGTTCGGCTTTACGTGATGCGGCAAAGGAGGCGATAGCATCACAAATTGGTGAAGGCGAATCAGCAGATCAAGTAAAGAAGGACTCAAAAAAATCATCAGCTGTCCGCCCAGCGCGAGAAATTGAAGTTCATTTAAGTGGAGCCGATACACTTCCCGGTAAATTAAAAAAATTATTTTTAATAGTCGTAGCACTCATAGTGCTCGTCATTTTATACGCCTTGTTGTTTGTGGAGCCGACGCCAGAACGAGCAGCCTTAAATGCCTATGCCGGGACTGTAGATCCAGAACAGATTGCTTATCCACATCGAATGAATGAATATCGTAGTCGAATGTGGTTATACTCGCGCGATGGTACTGACTTGCCACCAATTGTGGTTAATGCTGATAAATCAGAAATTGTAGATATTGGTGAGATTAATTGGAGCAATTTAATTGATATTTGTCAAAAGCATGTGGGTGGTATGTCGCTGATGCCTAATTTTGGTATTATGGTGAATAGTGATAAGCAGGCGATGGTTGAGGATATGTGGGAAAATTATCAACATAAATATGATGTTCCTAAATTCTTTAAGCTGCTGAATCAGAAAAACATCAAATTTCATTATTGTAGCAAGATACCGGAATTGTTATCTCAAAATGGTCTATCCGATCGTGAGGTGTATATAGTGAGTTTGTTGCTGGCGGGAACGCGGAATAAACAAGGAAGCGCTTGTTTGGACTTTGGTATTATTAGTAGTCTGACTGCCGATTTTGCACATGTTTATGAGTTTCATGGTAAGCGAGGAATGGAATTGGTTGAACGGACTAATGAATATGCCATTTCTATGACAGGTCCATTCTGTGGCATCATTATTGGATTTAAAGGAATTCAGGACCGCGCAGATGAATGGCGTGTTCTGGATATGCGTTTAGACGAGTCGATGTCTGTTTATTATGACAAGAAGCATAACCCATTAAAAATATTAAGTAACAAGGCAAGAAATGCATTATTAAATGCCTTCGAAAATCCGAATTATAAAGAGAAAACAACTGAGGAGGAGGGGCAGCCATGAGCGATTCGATGTCCTTTTTGGAAAAACTCAGTCAAACCATCGCCGATGGGAAAATTGACATATCTATCGTTAATGATTTTGAAAATCTAGAAACGGTTGATGAAGAGACTGCAAGTAAATTTGATACAGATACACACGATAGTGCTTTAGATATTTTTATTAAAGAGGAGTCAATACTCAGTAAGCTTGATGATGAAAACCAAGGTCTCAGTGCCAATAGATACGAAACTGTTCAACAACTTCGCTCAAATAACAGTGATGAAATCGTACTTAATTTAAAGGATGCTAATTTAAACCGCTCAGTTGAAGCGCGTGTATTAACGCAAAATTTAACTATGGATTCAGAGGACGCTGGCGAACTGATACATGAGGCATTGATCCTCAGTTACCTCGACCATCCAGGGATTCCACCTGTTTATGATTTAGACCTTTCTTCAAATCAGCAGATTTATTGCACCATGAAGAAGATTCAGGGATTTCCGCTATCGGTTTTGACCAGCGATATTGATGATGACGACCAAGAACTCAGCGGTGCCCATAAATACGATACGGTCACTGATATTGTTGAAATATTCCTAAAAATTGCTGATATTGTCGCCTATGCACATTCGCGTCAAATCATTCACCGCAATTTAAAACCTGAGTATTTCATGGTTGGTGATTTTGGTGAGGTCTATGTAGTTGGCTGGAATGCAGCTCGTGATTTGGAGCACGATGAACCTGATGATAATGTTCTGCGCGGTACGCCATTATACATGAGCCCTGAACAGGCGGCTTGCCAAGAAATAGACAAGAGGAGTGATATCTACTCTCTCGGTGCAAGCCTTTATCATATTTTATTAAAACGCCCGCCGCTAATGCGTGAAAAATTCGATGAGTTTTGGACGGCGAAAAAAGACGGTGTTGTTGATGAGGTAAAAGAACATGAGCTTACTCAAGTTCCAGCGCCGTTATTGGCAATATGTAAACGCTGTTTAACGTCAGATCCGGATAAGCGTTATCAAAGTGTCGATGAATTTATTGTTGATTTAAAACAATACCAATCTGGTCACATGGTAGATGTGTATAAATATGGCACCAGCGACCTCATTAAATATTGGGTCAAACACAATGCTATGCACATTAAGTGGGCTTTCATTATGCTGCTCATGGCCGCGATTGCCGGCGGTGTGTATTATCAAATGCATCTCCTTGAGCAATCCGGTTGGGGAAGTGTTATTTATGAAGAAAAATTTGATAAAGGTGATGCATGGCGTGAACATTGGGTAACGCGTGAAACCGGTGATTTGCATGTAGAAGATGGTCGATTGGTCACACGAAACGGTCCTGAATTTATTTGGTACTATAAGAAGCGTTTGCATGGTGGCGTGGCGATTGAATTTGAAGGCGAGATGATGGAGGGCGGTAATCCTGGCGACCTCTCAATTGTCTATAGTCCAGATATTGAAAATATGGCCCAAAATCAACGCGGTGAAGATGTCTTGTATTTGCAACACGGTGCTGTTGGCAATGCCTGTTCAATGATTGAAGGCCCCAATGGCCGTTTGGACTATGTGACGTTACCTTTGAAAATTGGACAAAAATATAAAATCCGTGGAGAAATAGATGGTAAGAAATTACGTCTTTTTTTGGATGATGAATTGGTCTGTGCCTATGATCTTTTATTTCCTGTGAATTCAGGTTATATTGGTATTTATGCCTACTACGATGAAAAGGCTATTGATAATATTAAAATCTATAATCGTGAATTGCCGCGTGTAACGAATATCATTAAAACTGGCGACTTGTTGTTTGAGAACAATCTATTCGAACTCGCTGCAGAGCGGTATCAAAAAATCAGTGAATTGTATCCCAACTCTGAAATCGGCAGGGAAAGTGAATATAAGCTGGGTCTGTGTAAATATAATTTAGAAGATATAGAAGGTGCATTCGAAATTTGGGATACGCTTAAAAAGAGCGAGTTTGCAACCCAAATTAATTTCTATCGTTGGAATGAGTTGGTTAAAGCACAGGATTATAATGAATTATTGCGTCAGATGTATGCGATGTATCGCTCAGCGAATCCGCGTTTACAAACACAAATTCGTGAGCAATGGGGTATATTCCTAAAGACAGTGCGCGAAGACGGCAAGATCGATTTAACCAGGGAATTCCTGCGCTTTAGGGAGAAGAATTTTCCAGATGATCAAATATTCGCCCTAGAAACCTCTTATGCATTAGATTTACTTGAAGAGCCTGAAAAATCGATTGCCTGGTTCCCTGATCAAGACGTGATTGTTACACGTGCTTTGGGCGATATGGGCGAATATCAGAAAATAATTTCTGATTATTCACATATGTATTCCTCAATGGCTTCGAGCCTACGTGCAACGGGGCAACAGGAACGTGTTATCAAGGAATATACCGGTTTACCATCATTGGTATTTAGCTGTTTACTTGATTTAGGTAGGTTTGATGAGGCGGAGAAGCGCTTTGGTAATAATTGGCGTAATCGTATGCAGATTATGAAATTGCGTGGGCAGCATGATCAATTATTGAAAACATTTACAAAGCCAGAGCAGCAAAAGTCTATAAAAAATGACTTGCTTATCCATTATGGAAAGGCTCAGGAATATTTAGATGCGCAAGAGGATCCGGAATTTACGTTGCGTAGTGTTACGGGTTATGATATGCGAACAACGCTAGCATTTGAGCGATATGTGAAGGGTGATAACTCGGCAATTTCAGAGATGTATGACCATGCAGAAAATGCAGTCTATTATCAGAGAAATAACTCGAGCATTATTTTTCAGGTTAAATTGTTGCCAGATATATTGCTACACTTCAATGGTACACCAGAGCCGCTGAAACGAACGCTCGGTAGAATTTGGTCTGAGAAAAAACGTGTTATGGGCATGCGGTTCTGGCACAACGTTGGTTTGGTTTCGGGTGAATTAGATAAAGAAGCCTTTATGAAACAACCTAATCAGAATGGTCTCGAGGCTGACTACAGCTTTTACAAAGCCTTGTATCATGATCTGAAGGGTGAAAAGAAGGAAGCTTTGAGATTGTACCAGGCCTACAATGAAATACCGCTGTATAAAAACAGGAGTGGTCGAAGCTTAACCAAGCGAAAGTTTATTACCTATCGCATTGAGCAGTTGAAGTAAGCAACTATTTATTCAGGGCATCAATGCGATAATCGATAAATCTGTTGATGGTCGCGAGTGGGAATTTTTTATACTGAGGTAGTTGTTTAAAAGTTTTATAAAGGTGTAAAGCATCTTGTTTGCGGCCTTTGATATCAAACTGGAGTGCTCTGTATAAATAGAAGTCAGCTTCTACACGCAGCTGCTGTGGCTGCCGCATGAATTCGCCCCTGCCAATATCACCCCGTAGTAATTTGGCACAATACCAGAGACGCATGCCTAGAGATTGTTTACGTTTCTCAATGATGACTCGCAATTGGTGAAAGAGGGCTGATTCGTCATTTTGAAAATATTTCAGTAGCGGGAGTAGAAAATAAACATGGAAGGGCGTTTCTCGGGAATAGTAGAGAGAGCCCTCTACTCCTTCACTTAAACTCTGTAGCTCAGATAAATCTTTTTTATCTCCATTAACATAATTTCGTAATGCTAACGACATACGGGCATCCAGTTGTCGTTCCGCAGAGACGGTCGGTCTGGTTTTTATAAATTCCAAAAATTCTTCTTCCAAACCTAACATTAGTTTCGAGGTGTGGTGATAACCTTGCTCTGGTTCAAGTGTATCAATGAGGGTTTGAAATTCACCCTTACCGTAGAATAAAATACGGTTCTTGAAATCCTCATCGTCAGAAAATTGTTGTTCAGCCTCATCTAGACGACCGGCAGCAATAAGCGCATTGAGGATTGAGAACTCTGATTCATCTTCACGCTCAATGAGTTTTTCAAATTGACCAGATAAATATAAAGCGCGAGTTTGAGCGTGTTCTTGCTTGGGGTAATTGTCGATAATGTCCTTATAGCGACCTGTCTCAAGTAATGTTTGGATGGCGACGAAGTCTTGTTGAGGAAACATGACCAGTGCTTTTTCGATGCGTCCAATGACTTTGAGCGCTTCCACGACTTCCTTACTATAAATTTGATCATCGGGGAAATGGGCATTCCTAAACCTTAAGAAGGAATTGATCAGTTCGAAATCGCCTAGCGCTGATGCATCTTGCAAGAACATTGACCATTCTTGTATAACTTGTTTGGGGTGAGGTGAGTTTTTGTACGCATCACTCATTTG
Organism: Planctomycetota bacterium; assembly: GCA_028280785.1. Lineage (GTDB taxonomy): Bacteria > Planctomycetota > UBA11346 > UBA11346 > UBA11346 > JANQLF01. Next base: position 41,531 of record JANQLF010000089.1, on the reverse strand, counting down.
CTTTAATAGGGTGTAGTATTCTTTATTTTTGTAGAGCTTATTCCATCGATAGTGATTGATATGATTATTGTATTGAGATCGATCAATTTTTTTCCAGGTTTTGAGTGCTTCATCAGCGCGGTCTAATTTATGGTAACAGAGACCAAGTTTATAGAGTGCATCATTACCGATATCTGTGCCTGCATGGGCTTCGCTGATGCTTTTATAACGTTCAATTGCTAATTCATATTCTTTATTCTCAAACAACATATCTACTGGAGAAGTGATTGTTGTGAGTTCCGGTAATTCCTTGTTATAGATTTTTATATTATCAAAGGCTTTAAAATCATGGTAAGCGTAGAGCCCTATGTAGCCGCCTTTGAGTGGACTCAGTAACTCATAAGAGCAAATGAGTTCACCATCCAAATATAAGCGTAGGTTTTTTCCGTCTAGCTCACCACGTATCTGGTAGGGGATGTTGGTTTTCAGTTGGAGGAGTTTGAAATCGAGTCTGCCGTCAGGTCCTTCAATCATTGAACAGGTATTATCAAGTCCGCCATGCTGTAAGTAATAAGCGTTTCTCGGTGTTCGATTTGTTTTGAATTCATCAAGGTCTTGAACAAAGATTATCGATAGGTCACCTGGTCTTGAATTTTTGAGGTTTTCACCTTCAAATTCAATAGCGATATCACCTTGTATTGGTGTTTTATAAAACCAAACAAACTCAGGCCCATTTTGAGTAACTAGCCGTCCATTTTCGAGTACAAATTCAGACCTGTCTTCACGGAAGACCCAATTATCTTTCCAATTAGGGTCATCAAAGGTTTCCTCAAATATAGGTTCACCCCAATCTGCTACTTGTCGTTGATATTGTTGGTAGAGGAGTACTGAAAAAACGACCACACAAATGCATACTAATGCCACCCAAGCAATATGCCGTACAGAGTGTTTCATGTGAAATTTTACTATTTCGCTCATACTGTATTGATGGATGCGAATCATGCCGCCATTTTGAAAAGTTTTTAAATCAGAAAGCAGCTCTTCCATATTTTGATAGCGATCTTGTGGCTTTGATTCTAAGCATTTGTTGCAAATCGTGATGAGTGGTGCCGGAATGCGATCTTTTTCATTAACTGAGATACTTCTTAGTTTCCCAGATTTTTTATGTGCCCAAAACGTATCGACGGTTGATGTGTCGAACGGAACTTCATTAAAGAGTGCGTGATAAAGCGTAGTGCCAATGCAATAAATATCGCTACGTTCATCAGCTGTTTGTTTTTTAGACTGTTCGGGGCTCATGTAGACAGGCGTGCCTGCCATATGCCCGCTGTGTTCTAATCCATCATTTTTGTCAAAGGCAACACCCCAGTCGACGAGATAAACTTCACCATAGTCACCAATCATTATATTGGATGGTTTAACATCGCGATGTATAATGCCGCGTGAATGAGCGTAGCCGAGTGCCTCGCAAGCTTTGATGATAATCGAGACAATCTTGTCTATGTCGGTTTGAACATTACCTGTTCCATCTTTAATGATATCGCTAAGTGGAATACCATCGATTTTTTTCATGGTATAAAAAATCTGTCTATTTTTTTCCATTCTAAGATTGTAGACAGGTGGAATATTTGGATGCTCAAGGCGGCTAGTGAGTAGCGCTTCTTGCATAAACTTTTTAATATTCTTGTCTTTATCTTTACTGCTGGCGCTGAGAAATTTTACGGCGATATTGCGTTTCAAATTTTTATCTAAGAGGTTGTAGACTGAACCACTACCGCCAGATCCGAGGATATCACCAATTTCGTAGCGAAAACTGTGTAAGGGCCGATTATGTAATTTATCAAAAATGAGGACGCCACTGATAAAAGGGTTATCGCCGTGTTGAATGCCAACCGGTACTAATTCGTCATCTACTGTTTCAATCGATAAAATGTCTTTGGCTTCGAGGTGAGCTGGCAATTGTGGTGTTGCTTCATTGACAGTTTTGCTCAGATCTTCGCGGTTTTTCTTGGCCTTTTTGATGATATCTGAATGAGCCATGATGCTTCTGCGTATATGCGAATATACTTAGTGATAGGTTCCAACCAAAGATTCATACTGGTAGCATGAACAAGTGTACGGTGGTCGTTTGTGGTGGGGATGTAAGGCGATGATGAGACTTACCCTAATTGGAATGCGAATTTTGGTGGTTTTTCTTGGAACTCGGTAAATAAACAGTACAGGGTGCCGACACCCATGCCGATAACTGCCATGAGTAGTTCAGCAAATATAAGGCCGATAAAGAATGGTTTGCAGTCTTGATAGATCTTCCCACCTCCGAAGCGCACGATGGCTTCTCGAATTAGCCAACCAATGAGGAATGAATAAAAGGTTCGCTGGTTGGGTCCGGTGCCCCAGATGAGGAACAGCACGGGGTGGAGAAAAAATCCAGTGAAACGGAAGCGGAGGAAGAAGAACAGGCCGACTCCACAGACACCTGCGAGCAGGAAGCCGATGGTTTTACCGCTGGTATCGATGAGGCCAATGCGTTCGAAGAAGCCTACTGACGAAGCTTCGCCTGGTGCTGTGCGCTGTCCGATATCGTCGAGTGTGGTTAAATCTCTGGTAGCGTTGCTGAGTACGCCGTGCGGAACATTGTAATCAGCCCATGGGTAGCTCATTTTATGTCCGCCCATGTGGTATTGTTGGTAGAGGCGGACGCCCATGGTCATCAGTACCGAGACCATGCTGATAACAATGACGGCAACAATTATTTTCTTCAATTTAAATTTATTATTCTCTGCCATCTTAAGGCTGTTGGCCACGTAAGGCATGACTGTTTCTTTCGGGTCAGCGAAGACGATGGCACTTATATAATATAAGAGCACTACTGGTGTAGCACCGAGAGCACTGACGCCGAAGAATTTAATTAAAAATGGACCCGGTTCCCAGGCTGATTGTAAATACGGCAATCCAGTTTCACAGATGACCCTGGTGAAAACCAGGAACATTAATAACCCAGTAACACAAAAGAGTATGGAGAGAACAAGGTCTAAATTAAATGATTGATTGAGAACTAATATTAAACCGAGGAATGAAACCATGAGTATACGAGATGCAAAAGCACCGTCTTGTTCATGGGCAGAAGCGGGTTTGAAGTTAAATGCTTTTTTCAGTACCGCCCAATAATAATTACGACCCGTATAAAGTATGATGGCAGCGTATGCGATATAAGCACCGGTGCGCATAAGTGCAGTGTCATCGCCACTGATCTTTTGACCAGTGGTGATATAGAACTGCGCACCTACAAATGCCAATAAAAATGGTGCGACACCGAGAGTGAGCCCAATTTCACGCGAAAGGAAGTAGCAAATACCTATTATAGTAAAAAAGAATTGGAAGTAATGGACATAGAAAACACCAGATTTCCTTAGAACGGGAAATATCTCGAGCATAAAATTAAAATAGGTGCGATTTTGAATGTCCGGAACATTATTGGGAAACCAGGTGTGCATATAGCGAATGCCATGAAAGGCGATGACAAATAGTGAAGCAATCCAAAATTGTTTGTTGTAGAAAAGGCTCGGTAGTGCCCGTCCTTCTTCTTTGGAAAAAATACTCGTTCCAATTTCTGCAATAGGGTAGGCTAACTGTTCATGGTGTGACCACTGTCGATGGACAATAAGTGCCAGGGCAATGGTGCAGGTGCTAAAGAAGATGAATAGTGGTGCCCAACTGCTAATAATTGAGGGCATCCAGGCATCCCAGGGAACACCTTCAGTGCCTTGTTCAGCTGAGCCGGTACGCCAGGCCTCATAAACTCTTTGCTTTTCGGCTTCGTCATCACCGATTTGATTAAGGCCACCGGAAGGGAAGAGGTGTTCTGGAATATACTCGATTGTCTCCATTTTTTGCATTTGGACTTTATTATTGTAAATAGTCCACATGCCGACTTGGGTTGGAGCGAAATGGTAATTAAGGCTCGCGCCTGCTGTCCAGCAACCACAAATAATGATGATTAATGTGGTGATGAGTTCTTTGCCCGTTAATGCAAATTTTTTGGAGACAAATTCCCAGACAGGGCCGGCGCTGCTTAATGCGCAAAACAATAAAATGAGTAAATGCCAAGACCAAAAAAAAGAATGTCCAAGGATAAAGTGCGTATAACAGCCAACCAGGAGCGCAAACGCAGAGCCGCAGGTCCATAAGGCAACTTTGGAATACCACATCGGGTTCCAAATCAATGCCAGAGCGATAACCAGAAAAAGTGGACCGGGTGGCAGGTGGTTAGCAATAAATGACGTTTGTACTAAATAAATGTCATTGATTGCGGTAAAAAATATAGTGAACAGTAAACCAATGGCGCCAAATAAAACTGACTTAAGAGTAAAGGCTCTATTATGAACGATTGGAGCATCGTTTTGATCTTCTGCTTCGCCCTCATTTGGATTCTCTACTGTTTCAGATTCGGCCATTTATTTCCTGTGTTTGAGGTGGGTCAAAGAGTGTATTCATTTGAAAAAAAGCAACAATGCTGCCTACTAATATTTCTTGATCTGTAGTCATTGTTTGCATGAAAAAGATTACAAAAGACACTGCTGCCTTTGACTGTAAACAACATTCTTAGTGTTCTGTGACTAGCCGGTAAAAGCGCTCTGAGCGACTCAAATTCGAGATGCCAGGTTCGCCTCATGAAGCCCTCCTCAGGCCTTGAGAGGCCTTCCTATCGCAATCTGGTCTAGGAACTGCTCTATCATCAGGTGTACCCCAAATATCCAAAGTCTCAATCTAAAAGGCATTACACATATTGTTATAAAAATATTTAACTGTAATGTAAAGTGTTATAAAACCTGTCACAAGTCTTGAAATAGCGCATTTAAGTGTTATATATTTCACAAAGTATCATACTTTCAGTTAGGAAGGCAAGTTATGACTGAGTACACGCTCCCATCCACTCCAACAGGCCGCAAGTCCTATAAGAGCCTGAAGCATCTGATTAAGATGCAGGTCAAAGAAGGTGAGTTAGTAGCACACGAACGCTTGCCAGGCATGCGTAGTATTTGTGATACCTACGAGATTAGTTTGGCGACGGTTCAGCGCGCGCTTTCTGAATTATGCGAAGAATCAGTGCTCTATTCGCAAAAAGGACGCGGCACATTTGTTGCACCAGTTCGTCGCGAGTGCAAGCATATTGGTATTTTATGCGGTATGGGTATCAGCGGTTTGCAGGACTCCATGTTTGGTCCGTTGATGCAGATTATCCAAAAGAATGCATTGGAAGATGATAAAAACGTTACCTTGTTTCAGGCTAAAAAGAAAAACATTGGTCAGCATATTCATTTTGATATTCAAGATATAATTCGTCATGAAGTTGATGTTTTAATTTTAGTTAATGTTGTCAATTTAGGATTAATCGCATCGTTAAAACAATTGGGTATTCCAATTATTGCAACTGATTTAGATGCAACTGATATTGGTGTTCATTCTGTTTACTTCGATAATGAAGTATCCAGTTTTGAAATGACTAGAAACTTAATCAATGATGGGCATAAAAATTTATGGTTTGTCGGTGGCTTAGAACAGAGCAATCCACGCTATGACTTGTGTCGTCGTCAACGCTTTACTGGATTCCGTTTAGGTTGTCGTGCCGGTGGTGTTGAGCAAGGCCTTGATTTTTTCTCTAAAAAATATGGCGTTGATCAATCTTTGCGAGAAAGCTTAGAGGAAGCAATTACCAAGCATGCGGCACCTACTGCAATCGTGACTGAAGATGGTCGGTCTATTGCACAGATTTGCCGTGAAATGGGATTATCAGTAGAGATTGCTTGTTGGGCTGGTGATGCACATTACCAGGATGTTTTGTCTCAAGTGCGATACTTAGCGCCGGTCGATTTCGCTCTCATGGGTGAGAAAAGTTATGAATTATTGAAACGCATCGATAGCGGTGTTGATGAATTCATGATGCACACCGTTATCCAGTCTGAAATTTTATCGAACTCTAAATAAGCAAACATTCAATTTAAGGAAAATAAATGCGCATATTCATGTGTTTAGTATCTTTGACGCTCTGTATTTCAGCTTTTGCTGCTGATAGCTGGCCTGACAACGTAGTAGAGCCTGGTTTACCTGATGGCTACAGCAGTGCTGCTGCAGTGCACAAATCACAATGGCCACCAAAGGGCAAGTCTGTTAAAGTTTATTTTACACAGAACGATACGCTTTCATTAGTTGGTGAAGAAAAGTACACCAACTGTGGTAAAGTTGACACGATTAAATTAAAAGGTCGCCAGGAATTCTTTGTCTTTGATGCTGATGTGAGTTCATTAAAAGGTGAGATCGTAACTGGTGCCTTGATGCACGTTAAAAACGCGTCACCTAAAGATCCATTTTTTCGTGTTGGTGTATCAAGCATGGCTAGTCCGTGGAAAGAAGGGACAGCCAAAGAAAAATACATGCGCGTAGAGGGTGAAATTTGCCATCAACAAGCAGAATTGGGCAAGCGCGATTGGGCTTTCCCAGGTAGTAATGTGCTCGATGTTATTTTTGGCTTGGGTCACACCACATGGAAGTTTGCTGACTGCACCTTGCCTGATGAAAATGGCTGGCAACGCGTTGCTGTTGATCCAAAGGTCATTGCTGCACGCATTTCAGAAATTAGTTACGCTTTTGCTGCTAATGACGAGGTCGGTTCTGAGTGGATTGACTCAAATGAAAAATTTACCTGGCGTGTCTACCCCAACCGTTTTTGTTATTCACGACACAATCCAAAGGATAAGCAACCTTATTTAGAAATTTGGACTGATGGTACTGATGACCAGGCACCTAATGCGGTTGTTCATACAAAAGTTATTACCGAAGGTTTAAAGCCAGGCCAGGCAATATTAAAATGGATCGTGCCAAATGATAATGGTGCTGCGGGAACCATTGGTTTTGATGTGACCTACGAGCGTGCTGATGGTACCAAAGGTACCTTTCCTCGTTATTTAATTCCAATGGCGCGTGTGCAAGGTGGTGCCTGCATTATGCAGATCCAAGACTTACCATTCACAGCAGGCGAAGAAATTAAAGTCAGCATTGTTCCAGTTGACGCTGCAGGCAATCGTGGCCCGGCGTTTACCAGAGGCGTTACATTATCTAATGCAAAAAATGAACTTGATATCAAAACAGCAGTGAAGCCATTTGCACCGTCAACGGATTTACCAAGTGTTGGTGGCGTCAAAGTTGGTGTTGTAGATGTCATGGATAAAGTGCATCCAGTGAGTGGAAAACTTATTCCAGCACATGCGGCAGGCTACATGGGCGGTAATCATTTATACAGCGCCAAAGACAAAAAGCTTCGCCTGTATGCTGCTAAGAATGAATTTGTTTGGTTCCAATTAATTTTAAACGGCCAGGCAAAAGACATTAGCGTTAGCGCTGACTTTAAAGATGGCATCAAAGCTGATTTATATGAATTCGCCTATGTTGGCAGTGAAATAGGCAATGTTCCTGATCCATTAATGCCATTAAATGGAACAGTGAGTATTCCAAGCACCATTAGTAAAGTGAAAATGGATGGTCAGAAATATCATTCTATTCTTTGCGAAGTTTATGTGCCGCATGCTGCAAAAGCGGGAAGTACCAAGCAAAGCATTACCATCAAAGTTGGTGCTGAATCGTTGACATTGCCTGTAGACCTAACGGTGTGGGATTTCACCTTACCAAATCAAGTCTCGTTTATCAGCGAAATGAACTCATATCGTTTCAATCTTAAGAATAATTATGAATTACATCGTCTTGCACATAAATATCGTTTAGTGCTTAATCAATTACCTTATGGTTGGAATGGACGCTCAGCGTGGCGCATGAGTTTTAATGGTACTGACTTTGATGGTTGGGATTGGTTTGAGAAGAACCTTGGACCACTATTAGATGGTTCAGCGTTTAAAGGATTGCCACGTGGTGAAGTGCCAGTTCCGGCTATTTATACGCCACTTAATGAGAATTGGCCGATTAGATTAGAGGGGCATTATAAGTCTGACTATTGGGCCGACACCGCACTTTCTCAAGAATATAAAGATTTAAACCGTAAAGCTTATGCGGCCCTAGCTAAGGGTATCAATGAGCGCGGCTATCACGATACTTTTATTGAATTTTACTTAAATAATAAAATTTATTATCGCAAAACCAACACGACATCATTGTGTCCTTGGATCTTAGATGAGCCAAACCGTACACAGGACTTTTGGGCACTGCGCTATTACGGCATCTTATTTCATGAATCAGTGCGACCAGTCATGGGTAAGGCGAAAATGATTTATCGTACAGATATTTCATACCCAGAACATGGTCGTGAAACGATGTGGGGTGTTTGCGATCGTGTGGTTATGGGCGGCGCCAAGGCACAAAAAATTCGCCAAAAACATGACGAGCAGGTCCAATGGCATGAGAATTATTTAGCGAATTACGGTTCTGCGAACCAAGTTGAAGAACCAAATACCCAACCTGCGGCCTGGTCCTTGTTATCATGGAGTCAGGGTGCTACGGGCGTACTTCCATGGCAGACTATTGCTAGAGAGGAAGATTGGGAAAAAGGTTCCAAGACTGGATTATTTTACCCACACGAAACCGGTACTAAAGCTTCTATTCGTTTAATGTCCTTTTCTCGTGGTCAACAAGACATCGAATACTTAACCTGGTATAAAGAAGTTTACGGTGTCGATCATTTTGCCTTGGCTAATACCTTAAATAATGCAGTAAGTATGAAGGCGACCATTCATAAAACCAATGAAACCGATGCTGGTAAGATTAAATTTGCTCAAGCAAACCCTCAGGACTTATGGGTATTCCGTGTGGCTCTAGGTGAAGCAATTTCAGCCAAAAAACCAGCATTTAAACACGCGCTGGTTGATTGGAAAATGCCGAAGTCAGACATGAAGAATCTGCCTGATATCGGTCACACAGCCGTTGCGCCAACAGACGTGAAACCAAAAGGCCCAGTAATGGATTCTTTTGCAGTGCGCAGGAAGAAAAAATAGGAATAGTACATGAGTGATGTACCTGATTACGATAAGATTATCGCTTCAATAAAGCCGGCGCCGCCCTTACCAGTTCCCACTGGTAAGGTTGTGCGCGTTGATACGCCAATTGATATCATCCGTGCGATTGAAGACGCTGATGAGGGTTCAACCATTCTCATTGCTAAGGGTCGTTATACCTTGCCGCGCGATTGTCGTTTGTGCACGCATCGTGTAACCGTGCGTGGTGAAACCGGCGATCGTGAAGATGTTGTATTGGAATTCGGCCAGGAATTTAACGACGAAAATCCACAATATAAAACGCGAATGCAGTCACCGGCAATTATTAAAATCATACAAGCGCGTGAAGTTACAATCGCTGACCTTACCATCGCCAATAGTCCAAAATATGGTTTGTTATTTTTTGGTAGTGGACGTGTTCACGATCTAAAAGTGTATAATGTAAAATTTCACAATATTTGGGCTCGTGGTATCAAAGGGACTGGATCTTATCGTATCGACGATAAGGCGGTTACGCATATGGATGTCGATAATGATGACTTCCGTGAATGGGTGCGTGCGCGCAACGGTGAGATTCGACATTGCCTGTTTGTTGCCGATACCGTGAAGCAAAATGATCAAGATGGTTTTGATGCTGACTATATTGCCGGTATGGACATGATGAATGTCGAAGGCTTTACCATTGCGGATTGCACTTTTGTTGGCATTCGCGGTAAAAATGGCGGTGCCCGTGGCGGTGTGTTTATTTGGCAACACGCGAATAACGTGACCGTTGAAAATAATCACTTTTATCACTGTGATAAGGGTGTGGCGCTAGGTAATCCATCGGCACAAGAAAAGCGTGCTTACCACATTCGAGATTCGGTTATTCGCAATAATACCTTTGTTGGTGGCAGTAATAAGGCCATTGAAGTAGATTACGGTAACAATGTCGATGTGATTGATAATACGATCGAATCTGAAATTCGTAAGAATTTTGTGGCCATCCAAGTTGTGCATATAAGCGAGACGGCCAAAGTAGCCAACAACACTATTCGTCTTCATGGTGAAGAAGCATTTAAATGCGATGACAATGTCGTCATCGGTGATAACAATATTGAAACCGCAGTAGCTCAATAATTAAAATAGGAATAGAATATGAGCGATGTACCAAACTTTGAAGAAATAATAAAGTCAATTAAACCTGCTCCAGCATTGCCCGTTCCGGAAGGGAAGGTAGTCCGAGTTGATTCGCCAATGGGTATTATACGTGCCATTGAAGACGCTGACGAAGGTTCAACCATCTTAATCGCCAAGGGTCACTATATGATGCCGCGTGATTGTATGTTGATGACGCATTGTGTGACTATTCGTGGTGAAACCGGTAATCGCGAGGATGTTATCTTAGATTGTGGTATGGATGACCTCAATGATAGTAATCCGATATACAGCACCCGTATTGGCGCATCGGCAATTATTAAAATCACCCAAGCTCGTGGTGTGACTATTGCTGATTTAACCTTGGCAAATAATCCCAAATACGGAATTTTATTTTTTGGCGATGGTCGTGTACAAGACCTGACTGTTTATAATGTCAAATTTCATAATATCTGGGCTCGTGGCTTAAAGGGTACCGGAGCTGCTCGCCTCGATGATAAAGAATGTTTAGATTTAGATCTTGATTTAAAAGATCCGGAGCGACTCGAGTGGGTGCGACCACGTAATATTCAAGTTCGTCATTGTCTGTGGGTCATTGATCGTGTTAAGCAAAACATCGACGATTTTGCTCAAGGTAACTACATTGCTGGTATGGACGTGATGAATGTTGCCAATTATACGGTTTCTGATTGTACCTTTATTGGTATTCGCGGTCGCACTGGTGGCGGTCGTGGATCGATCTTTATCTGGCAGCACTGTGATGATGTGACGATTGAAAATAATCATTTCTATCACTGTGATAAAGGCATTTCGTTGGGCAATCCGTCTGGTAAAGAAGGGAAGGCCTATCACATTCGCAATTCGGTGATTCGTAATAATACCATTATTGGTGGTAGTAATAAGGCCATTGAAGTCGATTTTGGTAATAATATCAACATTGTTAATAACACCATTGAATCAGAAATTCGTAAAGACTTCGCCGCTATTCAAGTCATTGATATTAAAGAAACGTCACTGGTTGAAGGTAACACCATTCGTTTGCACGGCGAAGAGCCATTTAACTGCGATGACACCGTAACTATTGGAGATAATAACCTTGAATCAGCCGTCTCTCAGTAAGCAAGAAGATATGCAAGCTGTCTTTGATCAATTAAATAAACAGGATTGGAACCTGGCCTTGTCGGATTCTGGTTCTGCTGATTGGCAAGAACATTGGGCCCTTGATGGCGAAAAATGCAAAGTCACCAATACGGCTGATGGAATGGTATTTAAAGCTGGCCCCGAAGCTGGCGATAATGCCCATCACGGTGTACTGTGGACCAAAGCAAGTTTCCCCGGCGATATGAAAGTCAGTTTTGATTTTACTCGTTTAGACACTGTTAATCGCTACGTCTGCATCGTGTATTTTCATGCTAACGGTATAGATGAAGGTGATTTTGCGAAAGACATTCATGCATGGTCGCATTTACGCCAAGTCCCGTGGATGAAAACCTATTTTGAAAATATGGATTTATTACACGTGAGTTTTGCAGCTTTTGGTAATGACAATGATGATACCGAAGATTACATCCGCGTGCGTCGTTATCCCGTTCGTGAAGACAGAGATTTTAACCAAATGGAAGTTGACGGTACCATTTTTAATACGGGTCTCTTTATCCCTGACCAAGCATATCATGTCACTTTTATTAAAACCAAAGATCAATTAGCTATGGAAATCACTGGTGGTGATAAGCCACTTTATCATGTATGGGATATCAGCACCGTTGAAGAAACCGTTGATGGTCCTTTTGGTATTCGCCAAATGTGGCAAAAACATTCACGTTATCAAAACATTAACATTTATACCAAATAAATAGGGATTTAAATGAGCAACAAAGATAAACTCAAAATAGCCAACGTTCAGTTTGAAATGGCTGAAAATGACAAGGCCGCAAACCTTGCCAAAATGAATTACTTCATTGATGAAGCACGTAAACAAGAAGTCGACGTTATTGCTTTTCCTGAAATGTGCACTTTGGGTTACCATTTTCTGACCCAGGCACCGAAAGAAGTGATTCTGGATATTGCTGAGCCTGTTGATGGTCCAATTTTCGAACAAATGCATCAACGCGCTAAAGAAACAGGTATGGCTATTCTTTATGGCATTTTGGAGAGTGGTGATAATGGTGAAGAAATTGCCTACAATACTTACGTCGTAGTTGGGCCGGAAGGATTAATTCATTCTTATCGTAAAGTACACGCCTTTGAGAATACCTACATCGCTCAGGGTGATAAACTTGAGACCTTCGAGATGTTTGGTTGGACCTGTGGTATTTTAATCTGCTACGATAATAACCTGCCAGAAAATACCCGTGTCTTAGCCCTCGAGGGTGCGGACATCGTTTTTGCGCCACACCAAACCGGTGGCTTTGACATAGAAAAAGCTGGCATGGGTCGCATCCCGCTCGAATTGTGGGAAAAACGTTACGACAATCCACAGGCTATGCGCCAGGCAATCATGGGGCCAAAAGGGTATCAATGGATTACCAAATGGCTGCCATGTCGTTCGTATGATAACAATGTTTTTTACGTCTTTTCTAACGGCGTTGGCATTGATGGACCCGAAGTGCGCGTTGGTTGTAATATGATTATTGATCCTGAAGGGATTATATTAGCAGAAACAACAGAAGCTGAAGATGACATGGTCATTGCCGTGTTACCGAAATCAGCACGTCAGGGCACCCTCGCTGGCAGTCACGTCATGGCTCGTCGCCCAAGCTTATATGCAAAAATTACCGAACCCATCGAAGAAATCGACACTCGCAATGTGCGTAACATGGTGAGTGGTGAAAACATCGTTTAGTATTCTAAGGAAATACCGTGAAACATTTCTTTGCAATTATACTTGCAATTAGCTCTACATTAGTCTTTTGTGCTGATGAATATTATAAACCAGTCCGTGAAAAGTGGAACTATGTCAAACCCATGAAAAAGTATAGTACACTTTTTAAGGGTACCGAGGGCGTAGTCTTGCACATTGGTGATAACAACACCTGGGCGAATCACAGTACTAAGTGGGCGCGCCTTGTTCATCATAATTCGCGCAAGGATAATTATCGTGTTGAGGATACGACTATTTTAAAATGGTCGCACGCCGATAAAGATGAAGACCCAAAAAATGGTTGGTGGCTTGCTTATAAAGATGCAGGTGAAGGTCGTTCGCATACGACAGCGAGTGGTTTAACTACTGAATTATTTTTAAAAGGTGGTCATAAAAGTTTACCAAGCGCTGAAGCGATGCTTGCCAAATATGATCCTCAAGTTGCATTCATCATGCTTGGTTCTTGTGATTTGCGTGATGCTAAAGCAAGCCCCAAAGACATAGCTGGACGCATGGATGAGTTCATTAAAATGGCTCTTAAACGCGGATGTATCCCGGTTTTGATCACTATTCCACCAAGTGAAAAGTTTAACGCAGAGTCATTAAATAAAGAATATCGTAAACTAGCACGTAAGCGCATGATTCCGATGATTGATCTTCATAATGATATTATGAAATTTGCTAAGAAAGATTGGAAAACCAAATTCATTGCTGAAGATAAGTTCCATCTAACGCACCGTATGTCAGATGCAAAACCATCTAAGCGTAATTTGCAATTTGGCTGTGGCTATTTGTTGCGTTGCTATTTATGCGTTGAGAAGCTTAAAGATATTCACAAATACGTATTAAATTAGACCTTAGTTCCCTTTGGAGAAACCATGAAAATATTATCTATCTGTGTAATGTTATTAGTGTCATTTACCGCTGCGTTCAGTAGCGAATACACGCCAGTGAAAGAATCGTGGGATTATAAAGATGCCATGAAAAAAGTTACTAAAAACTTCAAGGGGACACAAGGTGTGGTCATCCATATGGGTGATTCGATTAGCTATGCCAATCAGAATACCAGATGGGCAAGATCCTTTAAAAATAAAAAGGCAGGTCACTCTAAAGAAAATATTGAAATTCTTAAATGGTCTCATGCCGATAAAGGCAAAAGCAACCTTAATGGTTGGCATTTAACATCAGTAGACGCGGCAAGTGGGCGTTCTGAAACAGCTGCATCGGGAATAAAAACGGGTCAATACCTCAAAGGTGGGCATAAAGGTTTGCCAAGTGCAGACAAACTTATCAGCAAATATAATCCGCAGATTGCGATCGTTATGCTCGGTACCAACGATGGGAATGGCAAAGTTCCGCCAGCTAAAGCAACTGCAAACCTCGACACTTTAATCCAAAAGCTCATTGCTAATGGAACAATTCCAGTGTTATCAACGATTCCACCATGCACTAAGTTTGATGCAGAGCAGTATAATAAACTCTATCGCGAATTGGCTAAAAAACATTCTATCCCAATGATAGATCTGTATAAGGACATGATGGCATTAGCTGGTGACAATTGGAAGACACAACTTATTTCAAAAGATGGCGTTCATTTAACACATAGTCTATCCAGTGGTCCTGCGACAAAAGATAACCTCGCCAACTGCGGCTACTTATTACGTTGCTATTTGGCTATAAACAAACTTAAAGAAGTACGCGCTAACGTTATTAAATAACATGAAGTGGACACACGATGATTTTGCTCGAAGAGACTTTTGCCGGATTGAAGCCTGGAGTCGTTGGCGAACATAAAGACGGCGCTTATCGAGAAATGCATGCACAGCCCAGCCATCCAGATGACAATCTCGATGGCTGGCAGCATAAGACGGGCGATTGGGGGGTACCTAAGGAACATTGGTCCTGTGTAGAAACTGAAACAGGAAGAAAATTGCAATCCTTAGTGACTTGTTCTACCTGGCAAAATAATTCAATTGCCAAAGGCAGTGTTGATTGGGCTGACTATGAAGTCGAAACAACAATGGAATTGTTGGATAAGGAAGATGGCTGGGGCGGAGCCGTCGGTTTAATTTTTCGCTTCCTCGACTGTACACGTTATTATGCACTGGTGATCGATCGCGATGGCCAGGCTAAGATCATTCGTTCAGTTACTGAGAACAATTTCGATGTCTTAGCGTATGCGCCAATAAATACTGAAGCAAAGTCATTTAGTTTACGTGTAAAAGTAGCCGGTAATAAAATCGAGGCACAACTTGGTGATCTGTTGCTGAAGTGCACTGATACTGCTTATAGCCATGGCATGATTGGTTTGCTAGGTAATCAGCCGGCGATTTTTGGTCCAGTGCTGGTTTCTTGTGACGACAAGCAAAATGAAAAGTTAGAAAAGCAGCGCAGTCAACGTGAGAAAAAACATGCACAGAAATTAAAGCGTGCTGGTCAACCTGTTCTGTATAAAGAAATCGATACCAAGGGTTTTGGTTCAGGTCGTCGTATTCGTCTTGGTGATTTGACTGGTGATGGCTCTATTGATTTTGTACATACGCGTCTTGATCCCGCGCGTGAACCAGGTGTTGCTAGTATTGTTGCGCAATCCTGGGATGGCGAAGTGCTGTGGCAGCGCGGAGAATTACCACCGATTCCTAATCCTGAAACATCCGGTGACCCCGCTGTTCAAGTGCATGACATTGACAACGACGGTCATAATGAAGTCATCTGTGCAATGAATTATGAAGTGTTTATTTTAGATGGAAAAACCGGTGCGGTTAAAAAATCGAGAAAAATCCCACCGCCATTACCAGTTTCTGATGCCTATAAGCGCAACATCAACGCTTGGGGTGAATGCTACGATGATCTCGAAGATGGCATGCCATGCATAGCGATTACTTGTGTTGATTTTAAAGGAATTGGTAAGCGTACTGATATCGTGCTCAGTGGTCATCATCATCAGACTATGGTCTTTGATAACGAATTAAATTTATTATGGCAAGGTATTTACTGCCATGGCCATTTCCCAATTCCTTATCGACCGAAGGGCAACACCCACGATCAATTAATTAATGGTTACCATCACTTAAATCATAAGGGTGAACGTCTGGGTCGCGTTTGTATGATGGATCATCAGGATGCAATTTTTGTTGGGCCTTTGGATGAACTTGGTCAAGGCGATGATGAAATATTAATGGCCGCTGGTGAAGACGGCTTGGTTCATTTGACACCACATTATCATTTGCGTCAGCGCCATATGGGCCATGTGCAACGTTTAGCCATTGGTAAATTCCGCAAGGATATTCCCGGTCAATGTGTTTCGACTGTTTTATTCCATGGTAATCGTGGAGTTGTGACGCTCTATGACAGCACATTGAAGCATGTGTGGACGCGCGATTTCCCCGTTATTGGTGCGACGCTCCAGCCAGTATTATTCGATAATTCAGGTGAAGAACGTATGTTGTTGTCAGGGATACGACCATCGAGTGGTTATCAAGGTGGATTGATTGACGGTCATGGTGATATGGTGTCGTTGTTACCGGACGATGGCGGTCCAGGTTTATGTGCCTTCGCTCATGATTTTAATGGCGATGGCTTGGACGAGTTAATGCTCTGGGATCATGATCGTATTTGGTTTTACCACAGCGATAAAAAAGTCCGCAAATCAAATTTGATGAAACGTGTACGACCACCACTGTATAATATGAGTAATTTTCAATCGTATTATTCACTACCGCAAGGTGCGATAGAGGAAATCTAATATGGCATTTTCGCCACGTGTTGTTTGTAAGCATCGTCCTGATTACCATAGCTTAAAACATATTCTTAATTCGCCACAGTTTGCTGGAAAAAAGGATGAGGAATTGGTGCTGGCGCTTTATGATTTTTTCACCAGCACCGAAGATGGAACCTGGCATTTTTGGCCAGTGGATGAATTGCAGGGGCAGCCTCGCATTCGCCGTTTTACCTCAGATCCAGTTAAATTATTGAGTAATTATGGCTGGCATATATGTGGTCAAAGTGCAATTATTATGTATGGGCTCTACACTACGGCAGGTTTTAAGGCACGTCAGTATGGTGCTCCCGGACATTTGTTGTGTGAAGTCTATTATGATGATGCTTGGCATATACTTGATGTCGATATGTGGACGTGGTTTCGTAATGACAAAGGTGCCATCGCCAGTGCCTATGAATTAGCAAATGATGCCCATCGCTTAATTGTAGAAAATACAAATAAATCTAATCCATGTAACTTGCCAGACCGCAGTCTTGAGTCCTATGCAGAAATGTATAGCAAAGCAGAAACTGATGACGGTAACATTGGTAATGTATTTCCTCATTGGTCGGTGAAATCGCATCAATTAGACTTTTACTTACGCCCTGGCGAATCCGTTCAACGTTCTGAGGAATATTCTGAGTATTTCATATTTCCAGACGAATGGGTTGGACTGACCAAGGACACGGCTAAAGAATGGCACGGTCATCCAATAGAGCGCTTTGATCCATTCCGAAAGAATGCCGGTGGCCATTGGACTTATGCGCCGCAATTGAGTAAGGCGTTTAAAGATGTCGAATTAGGTTATTGGTCCAAGGATGGTGTAGAACAAATTGACTCGGGAATCACTGGCAATGGTCATATTTCATTCCGCATTCAATCGCCATATATTTTCTGTGCCAAGCCTTCAATAGAAACGGGTGCAGTCGTCTATAGCGATGGTGCACAATTAAAAGTTGATACGTCAGGACCTGTGCAGGTAAAATTAATGTTAGAGGGCAAGAGCGTTGATTTGGGAACGGTAGAGGGTTCCGCTGAATTGGATTTAACTGAGCATATGACGAGTCGCTACGAGGGTATTATTGTATTCAATCTAGATGCTGATGCAGTATTGAAATCGTTTGCCTTTACTTCCCCAATTATGAATGCACCAAAATCGTTACCGAAATTATGTGTAGGCACCAATGTCATGCGTGTAAACGGTGGAGACGATTACCAACAACAAACAGTGCCTTTTAAAGAAATTGTCGACTTCTCACCAACAGCAAATCCGACGGAATTATGGCAGTCTGCTAAAAATGTAGTAATCAAGGAGTGGGCAGGGGGTTGGAAATTACTCGAGCCAAAAATATCCGGAGAAAAAGTCGAAGCGATTTATCATTTTAATGCTCCAGAAGGAAAGCAATTCGCCTGGTTCCATGCTTTATGTAGTGTCAAAGAAGGTCCCTTCGGTGAAGCTAAAAAACAAGCGAGCTTGGAGTGGAGTATTGACGGTAGTAATTGGCAATCTTTAGTTCAATCGGATATTAATAATTCAAAACTGGGTTGGGATATGTCATTGGAAAATGACTGTGTCCTAGGTCAAAATACTAGCGATGTTTATTTGCGAGTGGTAAGTGAAACAGGAATTACCGGTGTTGAATTTTACGGCCATATAGATTGTTCGGCAGTGGCATCGACACCTATCCGCATTGAGCATCAATGGCATGAAGGTGATAAAGCCTGCGCGACGAGCATTGAAAATATGGAATCATACGAAGTCGTTTGTGGCGCGGAGCCAAGCAGACATGTTTTAACTTTGACTGGTCTATCGCAGCCACGGGATGCACATGCCTAATTCTTGGTCCTGGGTACAATTTAGTGATATCCACTTAGGTTCACCGCGTTCGTTTCGATTTCAGCCGAAGTTTAATGAGCAATTTGATTTTGCTGTTGAACAAATTGCAAACAGTGATCAAGAACCTGACTTTATTATAGTGAGCGGCGATATGTGTCGCGATGGTGATACGCACCTTTTTGAATTAGAAGCTGCTTACGATCGACTACAGCAATTACCGTGGCCAGTCTATTGCTTACCTGGAAATCATGATATCGGTGGTCGCTTTCACGAAAAAAATCACGCTCGCGTTAATCTAGATGCTATAGGTCGCTATCGCCAAGTATTTGGTGATGATTATTACACGTTCGAGCACAAGGGTGTTCGATTTATCTGCTTGGATTCGATGATTTTTGGCACTGGTTTTGATGCCGAAAAAGAACAGTGGCAATGGATTGATGAGCAGGCCAAGGATGCACACATACCGACAATGGTATTTATGCATACATTGCCATTTACCAATAGCCCGGGTTCAATGCCATGCACCTTTGAAGAAAACTTTTCAGCCTGGTATGGTAATATTCCTGAAGAAGACCAGTTGCGGCTCGCAGCATTTTTAAAGTCAATAAATTTGCTGGCTATCAGTACTGGTCACATTCATGTCTTTCAAGATCGTGTAGTTGATGGCATTCGCCATGTTCAGTGTCCATCTACAGCATTTTTAGGAAATCCAGAATACCTTAAAGAGGTTAATAGTGTTCTTGGTTTTTTGCATTGGGACATGGATGATGCTCATGCAAACGTTTCACTGCGTCAGCTGGAAAAGGAATCAGCTCTCGAGGGTTACGGCCCTGGTGGAAATATTCCTGTGCCAGAGCGCGATTATTCAGCGGCTTGGGAACGATAGGAATAAAAATGACCTATAATGACGAAATTTATGACACCCTAAAAACCTGCCGCGATAAACAGATGAATATTTTAATGATTTTTTCCGATCAACATAACGCGGCAATGGCTGGTTATCGTGGTCACCCAATCGTGCGTACGCCTAACCTGGATAAGTTTGCGTCAGAGTCTTCGATTTTTACTAATGCCTATTGTAATAGCCCGCTTTGTTCACCGAGCCGGCAATCATTTATGGCAGGTCTTTATTGCCACGACATTGGTGTGTGGAATAATACCTGCGCTATGCCTGAGGACACGGTAACTTGGGCGCATGCCTTATCGGCTAGCGGTTATGAGACCTCATTAATTGGTAAGATGCATTTTAATGGCTATCAAAAAATGTATGGATTTGATAAGCGTCCGGTGCTTGAGGGCAGCAATGCGGGTAAGTCGTTTTATTCGTGGGGCGTGCGAGCGAGTCATTCTTGGAAAGATCCGCTGCCGTATTTATCTGGTAAC
Organism: Planctomycetota bacterium; assembly: GCA_028280785.1. Lineage (GTDB taxonomy): Bacteria > Planctomycetota > UBA11346 > UBA11346 > UBA11346 > JANQLF01. The sequence goes on along the minus strand of JANQLF010000089.1, from coordinate 21,579 downwards.
GATGGTATGCGCACTGAATTGTTGGAAGCGGGTCCTGATGTACCTGAGCGACAGCCGATTTTTCAAAAGGATTATGAAATTCTCGAAGGAACCTTAGAGCAACTAAAAGAAAAAGGACAGGATAAAGACGGTAAACCGTGGGCTATTTGCTCAGCCTTTGTCTTACCTCATCCACCATGGCGACCACGCGAAGATTTATTTAAGTCATATGAAGGTAAGGGTGACTTACCGGTTAATCATAAGGGTGAGGACCGCGATATTTGTGATCAGTACCTACAAAAGTTTTACGGTAATGTTAAAGACCTGCCTGAAGATGCGATCCGCCGTGCCCGTGAATCTTATTATGCGTTAATTACTGAATTTGATGAAATTGCCGGGAAAATATTTGATAGCTTAGAAGAAAATGGATTAGCCGACAATACCGTGGTTTTTTATTTTACTGATCATGGTGAAATGGCCGGCAAGCATGGTAATTGGAGTAAGGTTTCACTGCTCGAAGATTCAGTGCGCATACCATTATTGGTGCGTTGGCCAGGTGTTTCAAAGCCCGGTGTCGAAATTCACGAGCCAGTGTCGATGGTTGATTTGTATCCCACGTTTTTAGATATTGCCGGTACCCAGTTGCCGGAGCCATTGCAACTGCGCGGCCATTCACTGACACCGTTGCTCGAAGGTAATAATGATGCATTTGCCGGTGAGCATGTCTTCGGAGAATTTGAAGGTGAGGGATGGAATCACCCGCGTGCTTTTATTCGCGAGGGCGATTGGAAATACGTCCACAATCATGAGGGTGATTATCGCCTGTATAATCTCGCTGATGACCCAGATGAATTGAAAAACCTAGCTGAAGATTCGGTACATGCTGAGCGCATCGAAAAATTGCGTGCAAAAATGTTTGCGCATTGGCATCCAGAAGCAATTGAGGATGAGGTCATTGCCACACAAACGCGTATGCAGTTAGCATATAATAAAAACATCAATGCAGACTTGGGTTGGTAGTCATATATACCAGACTGATATACATAATGTAATCCAGTGGTTGATTTTATATTTACATTAAAAATTATAAAAATATCAAATTGTACTGGAAAAACTCGTGTTTTCTTGACTGGATCCTTGATCTGGTATACTACAAACTGGTATAGTAGATAAGCATATTCGCATCGGTCCATCAAGACAAAGCATAGAGCCATGAACATACGTATCGCAATACATTCTGTCGAATTACGTGGAACTTATGAAGATACACTAGAATATTTCGATCCCATAGAAGCGGTTATTGCTTCCTTTATTTCAAGTGATCGAGAAGTGCATTTAATTAGTTTTGATATGATGCACAGTACTTTTGGTCGTACCGCTGAATTGCGTTCATTAATTGCTGAGCAATTAAATGTAAGTGCCAACGATATTGTTTTACATTATACGCACACGCATACTGGCCCGCGTGATGAAGATATGGCCTTTGCTGATCTGACTCCGGTCCTCGTTAGTGCAATTAAGAAGAACCAAGAGCAGGCCGTGGCTGGTAAAATGGCTTTTGTATCTGTCGATACCCAGGGCCGTTGGAATATTAATCGTCGCAAATTTTTATCTGAAGAATTTGGTTCGATGACCGTGTGGTCTGGTCTGGAAGAACGCGACGGCCATTTAGATGGGCAGCGCATTATTAGCAATCGCCTAAAAAATTGGTTTGGTGAAGATTTTAAACATGCGATTATGGATGAAGTTCTCGCTTATGATGAAAAAGATCGCGACACGAAGTTGCAGGGGATTGTGTTTAAATCCTTAGATGATGAGATGCTTGGTGGCTTTGTGCGCTTTGCTGCACACCCAGCCATTTCTGGCCATACAACTGATCGACGCTATAGCGCAGACTTTCCAGGATTTCTGCGTCGCATCCTGCACCAAGAATTAAGAGGAGAATTCCTCTATTTAACTGGTCCCTGTGGCAATATCTGCCCGTGGGAATTAGGTGACTGGGCTGAATTGCCAGTTAATGATAATCGTGGGAGTATGCTGCCACTTGGTCCGCAAAAAGATCCTGACGCATCCTTTGCAGAAGCACAGCGCATTGCGCAAGGACTATCCGAGGAGTTTATCAACGCATTGCCGGCGGATGATGCCTATAGCGCGCTCGATTCTATCGATTTACAAGTGAATGATTTTGATTTGCAATTACGCGGTGATATTAGTTTTAACCTAGACGAAGCAGCTGCGGCATGGGAAGCATTATATGAGCAAATGGGCGACAAGTCTCAATTTTCTCTGCGTGCCTATAAGGACCAAGTCGATCAATTAAATTTTTTAAGTTATCAGAAATATTTTCAGGAACGTGGTTACATTACTGAGGCAGATGTAGCAAAGGGTTCTGTCCTAATTAATTTACCAAGCTTCCGCTTTAACGATGTGGTTGTCCAGGGACTGCCAGGTGAATCCTTTTATGAAACGGCTTATCCAGCACGCGATGTGGTCGAACAGCTGGGTAAAAAATTCATAAGTTTTTCTTTCGCTAATGGTTCAGTCTGTTACTTACCAACTGAAGAAGAGCGGCCTTTAGGTGACTATGAGACGGTGTATTGTGTTGCAGCTGCTGGTCAGGTTGATGCATTGACCGATGCAGTAGCAAAATCGAGCAAGGCAATACTAGAGCAGGGAGAAGCCTGTGCCTCATAATAAAGAGCAATTATTTAATGATCTGCGCCAAATTGGCATTCGTAATAGAGACGTTCTCTTGGTTCATGCATCGCTTTCTAAAATTGGCCAGGTAGAAGGCGGTGCCGACACGGTTGTTGATGCCCTGTTGCAAGCAGTTGGACCTTACGGCACCTTATTAATGCCAAGTTTTCAAGGCGGCGCAGAATTCGATATTTTGTCACAGCAAAAAACCTTCGATTTGCGCAGTATTCCATCTGATTTAGGCATCATCAGCGAAACATTTCGCAAGCGGCCTGGTGTTTTACGTTCGACCAATCCGACACATGCAGTATCGGGTATCGGCCCTTTTGCCTCGACTATTCTAGCGGATCATGAACGTTGCAATGTCAGTACCGGACATGGTTCACCGTTTGAGAAATTAGCCGAGCATCACGGAAAAATTTTATTATTAGGTGTTGATCATTCGACTAATACCTGCCTGCATTACGTGGAAAATACCAACGGTGCACCGACATTATCATCAAAGGAATTCAGTGTCGAAGTCATCGATATGTTTGGCAATAAACATGCAGTGAAAACGTATTCGCATATGCCTGCTGGCATGAAACGAAACTATCCATTGGTAGAACCGCTGTTAATTGGAGCAGGCAATCAAAATACTTCATCGATTGGATCTGCGCCGTCAAAACTTGTCAATGCAGGGGCGATGTTTGAGCTTATTGGCCAGAAAATACAAGAAGACCCCTTGTTTCTTATAGAACCATTTAAACCGGAATCAGTGTTCGAAGAAAGTCTTTAAATGCCTGAATTACACAAACAGCCATTATACACCTGGGAGGGTGCACAGGGTTTCTTGCGCCATTGGTACGTCTGCGGATTTTTTCCAGCAAACGTTATACATGGTGAAGATCCGAATTTAATGGATGCCAAAAACAGTGAGCATTGGGAGACTGATCATCTCGGTGCCTGGGGTGGTGAGGCAGCAATTACTGATGCACCACAGCAAGAAGGTGATGCTGGAATAAATTGGCTGCCAGTTCAGGCGGATGCATTTAAACAAAAATTACTCATGGGTGAGCTGCGCCAAAATTATCCTGAAATAGATACGGCTGCTCAAGATGTAAATTTGGGTGATGCACAATGGTATGCTTTGGCATTGCTTGATTCAGATGCAGAACGAACAGTTACCTTGAAATTTAGCGTTCATGATAGCACACGATTATTTTTTAATGGGGCATTAATTTTTGATGAGCATAAATGGCATCACGTCATCTATGATGAAGTCAGTGTAGAATTGTCGCTCAATCAAGGTCGCAACAGTTTGTTATTTAAAAATGAACGAGATGGTTTAGTTGCACGTATTGTTGATGATAATGGGAAGGCGCCTGAAGGCTTGGTACAATTAGCTGGTGACGATGCGCCTAGACGAGTAGATAATGCAGCACATGCAATGCGCTTGCATGCATTGACGCTCGAAATAAACAATCCATTTACTGGTTCATCGCAAGAAGATTTAAGTACCTGGCAAAATGAGTTTCGCCCAATTTATGAACGAGGCATGGGTGTTCGTGTTCCCTTATCAAGTAATGCGGTCAAAGAGGTGCAGCAGGTAGCTTGTGATGGCTATACACGCTTCGAGATAAAAGTGCCCTGCGAAGGTGATGAGTATTTCGATGCGAGTATTTTAATTCCTGACGATAATCGACGTAATGGTAAAACCATTATTACCCCACATGGACATCGCTTTTGGTATAAGCATGTGATTGGTGTCGATCCAGAGCCACAGCCGCGTTGGTCGCAAATGGGTCCCGAAGATGCGAATTATAATGAGCAATTAGCCCAGGCTGGATTTGTTACCGCTGCATTTGCCCAGCGTGGTTTTGATAACCGTAATGATGTTGGTGACGGTCACGCTTGTAATCAATTGGCGCGCATGGCTGAGTCCATGGGCTATACGCTTCCAGGTTTTTATCACGCTGACATAACGTGTCTGGCTGATCATGTCGCAACGATCGATGGTGTTGATGGTGATAATCTTGGTCTTGGCGGACTGAGTGGTGGTGCGAGCATTAGTTGGATTATAGGTGCTTACGACGAGCGTTTTAAAGCAGTGGCTACATTTTGTGGTTTAGCCCGTGCTCGTTCGTGGGCATATAGTGGTGCCTGCGGCATGCAAATTGTACCAGACGTTTTTCCTAGCGGGGACAGCGGGGAAATGTTGTCCTTAATTGCACCACGTGCGCTGTTAATTGGTCAAGGTCGCTACGACGCATCATTTAGCATCCTTGAAAGTAAATCCATTTATGAAGATGCGCGTAAAGCATGGGTGGCGGCAGGCGTAGAAGATAAAATACAATTCGAAGTTATTGATTCTGGTCATCAATTTCATGTGCCGACCGCCGCAGCATTCTTCGAGAAAAATCTTTAACATAATACATAATTAATCATTCAAATAATCATCACATTGATGAGGACATACAATGAATACCAGCACACAAAACCCAGTCATTACCTTTGCTCCCTTGGATCAAGTCGAAACTATGGGCATCAGCTCATCGCAAGGCTCCTTATTATTTGATCGTGAAAGCGGAATCTTGCGTTCATTCACGCATAAAGGAACCGAAGTCGATTTATTTACTCAAACACGTGGTAATCAAAAATTTCTCATTGGTGGCCTACGTATATGGGATGATTTAGACAAACGTTGGTGGGATGATTTCACCGATCTCGGTTCTGTCGAAATTGTCAAAGAATCAGCAGATGAGTTAGTATTCAATAAAGGCTACGATGGCTGTCCATTTGTTGTACAACATCAATTGAAACTGCGTGGTGATGGCATTAATTGGAATTTAGAATGCAGTCAAAGCGAAGCAGTGAATCGTGGATTGCGTATTGTTTATCAATTACCTTTAGTTGCTGGCTGGGGCATTTTCGCCCCGTGCTTATCCGGTCATCTTGATCGCAACAAAGAAGAAGGTGATGATGTCTTTGATGGCTGCACCATGTTTAATTATATGTACCACATGGGTCCGTACTATAATAGCAACGAGGTAACAGTTCCGTTCTTTGCTCAATTTGATCGTAGTAGCAATACGGGTTTTGCTTTGGCTGCACCAGCTGAGGCAAATATTCCAAGTTTGCATTATGAATTTACTAACCGTAAGGCCTTTGCCTGGGCAACCCAGGATATGGGTGAGCCAAACCAATACACGCATTTAGATGTAAGCTATGGCATGATTGGCTTACATGGTACAGAGTCATGTACGGTAGAAATGGAATTATATTTTGGTGATGGTTGCTGGCGTCCGTTGTTGGGGCAATACGTCGAAGCACACAAACCGATGTTTTATCCACGTTGTGACGCGGTGTGGGAGCGCGCAGGCACCTTTAAGTGTGGTGGTTTATTGCACGGTGAAGACGACACGGTGCGTAGCAATTATAAAGCACTTGGCGGTAAGTATTTTGAATTTCATGGCCACTTCCCTTATTATGGTAAATATTTTAATGAAGGTGAGTGGGAGGGAATTGGTAATTATGAGCGTCGCCGCGGATCAAAGGTTGATCCAAACGCCGTCGATACGCCAGATCCCATTACGCAAGAGCGCCTAAAGAAAGCGATAGATGTTTTAAATGACGACGGTATATCGGTGCATTATTATATTAATTTTGTTGATGGTGATCGAGATTATTGTCTGGTAAATCACCCTGACTCAACTGCTGTCGGCGAAGACGGTAAACCCTATTCATCGGGTTGGCGCTACTGCGATACCCTGCATCCATTCCCGGGTACCAGTGGTTATCAGTCATTGAAAGATGATGCGATTAATGCATTGAAGACCTACAATATCGACGGTTTTTTCTATGATTGCTTCCGCCATTTTGATATTGATTTCAAACATAGTGATGGTGTGACCATGCTTAATAATAAGCCAGCAAGCACCGTCTTATTTAGCATGGCAAATTTAGCCCAGGAATTAGTAGATGAAGGCTATTTAGACGGAAAAGATACCTTTGCTAATAAGCCGCGTACTATTCAGTCGATGGGCTATGTCGATGGTATGTTGCTCGAAGGCGACGGCCGTGGTCCAGAGATGTTTTATAATTACACGACCTTAGCAAAGCCGAATTTTTATATGTGGGGTGGCGGTGTTCTAGATGAAGAGGAACAATTGAAGCGCGCTTTGGTCCTTGGCGCATTTCCAAATGATACGGTTAAAGAAGATCAACAAGCAGCACAGGAGCTCTATGCTAATTATTTACCGCTCTATGAGTATTTCCGTCGCCGTGTTTTTTGCTTTGAAGCAGAACCAGTACATTTGGATTTAGGCTTAGAGGGTGAGCTGTATACCGTTGGTGATAATTATGTTTTACCTATTTCGAACCAGAATGTTTCAGTTCAGGATGAGCCACTGAAAAAGCGCAAAGAAATTTCCATTACAGTATCGAAAGCTGATTATGTCAGTGATGTTTTCGTGCATTATGCTGGTGAAGAACAAGTACGCAAAATCGATGTTCTACGCGATGGTCCAAAGGTTGTTGTGCCTCTACCATTACTACGTTCGGCTTGTGTGATCGTTTTTGAAGTTGATAAAGAAAAGAATCCAAACCAACAGCAAACATCAGCAAATGCAAATTATTTCGATAGTTGCGGCGACCCGGTCAGTGCTTTCGAAATGGGAACGGGACGATCTGAGTAGTATTTAACAGATTAGCCTATTGCTATTGATGCGTATTTTAGACAATGCAGTTCTAATTTATTCTGACTGTTATATGTTAGGAATTGTACATGGATTGCTTAAAAAATCGCATTGAAGATTGCAAAAAAAGCTTTGATGCTGCGTCATTGAAATCCTTTATTGAAGGTATTTATAATTCGGATCACTGGCCGTCATTTAAATCCTTTCATAAAACTGCTCGCTATGTAGCCGACACCTTGGATGCATTAGATGGCGTAGAAGCACGGGTTATCGAATTTCCTGCCGATGGACAAACAATGTATGGCGATTGGATTATGCCCTGTGCCTGGGATGCCCATTCAGCGGTTTTAAAAGATCTAAGTAGTGGCGAAGTCATTGTTGATTATGAAAAAGTTCCAACCGCGATGGTAATGGGCTCAGGTGCTACACCTGCAGATGGCATTCAAGCAGAATTAATCTATGTTGAAAAGGCAGACGAATTAGCAGCGGCTGATATTAAAGATAAGATTATTTTATGCGGCTTTAATCCGCAGGGTTCTAAAAAACTCATTAACGAAAATGGTGGTTTAGCAGTTTTATTCGCAACCGTTATTGGCGAAGGTATGGACGACGCTGTGCGCTGGATTAATTCTTGGGCTGATGATCCGAGCCAGTGGTCGACCATTAAGGGCGACACACCGACACCAGCTTTATCACTAAGCGTTAGTCAGGCTGAACAATTAAAGAGTCGCTTGGCATCTGGAGAAACCATTAATCTCGATTTAAATATTCAAACAGAAACCTACGACGGCACCCTGCCAGTTGTTGAGGCCTTTGTTGTTGGTGAAACCGCTGATGAAGTATTCATGACCGGACATCTCTATGAGCAGGGGGCTAATGATAATGCATCTGGCGGTGCAACGATGATGGAAATCATCCGTATCTTTGCTGGGACTAAACCTAAGCGTGGGATTCGTGCCTTATTTACTTCAGAAATTTACGGCACGGTTCCGTATTGCCATGAAAACAAGGACGTGCTTAAGAATTGTATTGCCGGTATTAATATTGATTCAACTGCGGAGGTTGGACGCAAGAGCCAAAAAATGGATATTATCCAAAATCCATTAACCAATCCATCTTTTGTAAATATTTTAATGAAGTCTATTGTTGATGCATCAGGTCACGCGGATCAGTTTGCGTATCAAGGTTTCCTCTTGGATGACAATTTAGTTACCGATCCGGCTATCGATATTCCATGCGTTTTAGTCGGTGTGTGCAGCAAGAATTGGCATACTAGCTTTGACACCTTGGATATTATTGATTGGGATTTATTTAATCTGACCACGCAATTATGTGCCACCTGGGTTGATGTCGTTGCTAACGGCGGTGAAGACGAAGCAACGGTTTTGAAAAACGAAACCGAGGCCTTTATCGAAAACTGGGAGTCAGGTGTTAAAGAACAAGAACGTGAAGTAGTGGTCTCTGTGTTCCAGGATGATTATTTAAACGATACTAAAAATGCATTTCGTTCAGCGGTCAATAAAATACATCCAGTTTATGATGCACTCGCCGATCAAGTAACAGATGAGAGTGCGGTTGAGCGTATTTATTTCGCCTGCCCAAGTCTCAGTCAGATGAGTGCGGAGACGCGTCAATCGCTTGGCCTCAATATGTGGTCGGGTAATGCTTATTACCCGCTGTTTTATGCTAACGGCGCTCGTTCGAAGGAGCGCATCGCTGCTTATATGAACTTCAGCTTCAAGGCGCCGTTCGAGAAGACCATGCGCACTCTGGATGGCTACGAGGAAGCAGCCTACTTGCGCTAAGCTCTCGATTCAGAGTTCTTCTCTTTATATATCCTGAAACAGCCGTCGTTTGGTGCGACGGCTGTCTTAGTAATAGTTTGTTATAACTGTACTTGCATAAATGTATCGTATTACAAAACAAAATTACATTTCTGTTTAGTATTATGACACTCGGAGGGGTTTAATTGTTTTAAGGTTGATAACACGTGTTATCATGCAAGACTCATGAGCATCGTTCGGGAGGAGTGAACATGGTACAATCTGTCACACGCGCTTTGACTTTGCTCAATGAGGTTGCCAATTACCCAGAGGGTGTCGGCGTTCGTCAATTATCTCGTGATGTCGGATTGAAAGTGCCAACAGCACAGGCCTTATTAAAAACCTTAGCACGCATGGGCTTTTTAGATTTCGATCTACAAGCGCGTCGCTACCGCATTGGTTTTGCAGTAATGGGTCTGGCCAACAGCATTAATAATAATGATCGCTTAACGACTTTATGTCGCGAAGCGGTTGAAGATCTGGTCGCGGATTTTGGTGAAACGGCGCTCGCTGGTTCCTTGCAAGGAAATCGTGTTGGCGTTATTCACAGTAGTTTTCCAGATCAGCCACTTGCTGTGGAATACCGTGAACAATTCCTCGAGCATCCACATACCTTAGCAGTGGGTAAAGTTTTACTGTGCCATGAAGAAAGTTCGTTTATTCGTGCCTACGCAGAACAAGAACCACTCAGTGACTTAGGCGCGAATGCCCCAAGCACGGTCGATGAATTGTTAAGTGAATTAAACCAGGTTCGCCATCAGGGCTATGCCGAAGCTATTAATGTTGGTGCCCAAGGCATCGACGCCTTTGCTGTGCCAATTTATGACAAGCAACGCACATGTAAGGTAGCAATCGGTTGTAGTGCCCCAATCGCTCGCGTTTCACCACGCAAGCGCACCTTGATGCTGGCCCGTTTATTTGAGCACGCGGAATATATTTCAGAGCAATTTTTCGGCGTAGCCAACGAAGTCTAATTCGTTATCTGAAAAACAGTGAATGATGTTGGCAAGGTGCCTTGTGCATTTTGTTCTTAGGGACATCTATGTCGTTAATTCACTCATTAACACTCGAAACGAGCTTTAAACCTTTTTTCGAAAATACCCCCGAGGGTATTGAAGCGACTTGTGCAAAACTATTGAGCAATTGGCGTCGCTTAATAGATCAATCAGATCTCATTAAAATTTTATTATGGGTTGGCGAAGGTAATGAAGTCTATGAGTGGCGAGGTGATTACGCTGATGAGTTAATTTGGGGTAATCAAATTGGTTTTTGTAATTATGGCGAAGAGCGCGATATGTACGATCCTGATAATCGTCACTATCGCATTAACCAAGCCGAGCCCTACCGCAATGAAGCGGACATGCCGATTTTAACCTTTCAACATTTAAAAGATATTATTGCCTGTTTTAAACGCCTCGGTCAATCGTTGTATGGCAAAGAAGTGCAGATTGGCGCGACCATTGATCCCGGTCCGGAATTTGCGCCGTCGCGATTTAAAGTGCATTTACATCCAGAAGTTTTAACGCCTGATCAGCGAGTGAAATGCCCAGCAATGATGCATTTCATGACGCACCAAGCGACACTGAATGCGGATGATAAACCCTATGCAGCGTTCCCGAACGGTATTCCAGAGGGCTGCAGTTTCGGAACCTTTTTAGGTAAACAGTTTAGCAAATGCGTCGAAGACCTTGGTTATGATTACATTTGGTTTTCCAATGGTTTTGCTTATTCACATTTTCCGTGGGGTTATCGCGGCGAAGTGTTTAATGGTGATGCTTTTTGTGGCGGTATTGCCAAGCGTGAATTAACCGCTCTGCAGATGTTTTGGAATGATTACCGCAGCGCCTGTCCCGCAGCACCAATTGAAGTACGCGGTACGAATTTCACCGTCGGTATGGATATCGCGACGGATGGCTGTTCGCATGATATTATTAATCAGATTGGTAAGGTGGTAGCGCCACCGTGTAATCCCCCGTGGGGATCGCGTGCATTAGGGTTAGAAATGGGTTCGTATTTATCGCGCATCGCTAAACCAGTGACCGATGATATTTTATTTCGTTTTTATTTAAACGATCCGTGGTTTGAGTGTAATGCCTGGTATGATTATTATAATAAACAGCCCTTTGATATTTTTGTGCCAATGTCGGTGTCGCGAGTGAACCATGACGGTAGCATCACGCGACCAAATAATTTAGCATTCTTAACAGTGGATACGCATTTAGGTGAATTAATTACCGAAGAAGCGGATGATGTTATCCCACATATGCAAACAGCCTTTTCATTGCCGGCAGATCAAAGTGGACCAATTATCTGGGTTTATCCGCACGATGAATACCACGAAGATCTGCATAATGACGCTCAGCAATTAGGTGCAGCCTTTTTTAATGACTGGTACATGTGTAAGGCCATTGATGCCGGTGCACCGGTTAACTCGGTGATGAGCAGCGATGTCTTTGTCAAACTGCAGGAGCAGGGTGATTTACCCGATGCGTTATTTGTAATGCCAGTACCTGAGCGCCATTGGCCATTGTCAGCTGCTTTATTGGAGTTCCTAAAAACATCAGCGCGTTGTTTGTTATATGGTAACATGCACAAAGCCGATCCAGCATTACATAGCGCTTTGGGTATGACGCTTGGCGAAGGCATCTCTGGTGCCTGTTCTGTCGAAGTCACTATTAGCAGTGATAATTTTAAGAAAGAAACCCAGCAGCCTGAAAACCAAGATCCGATGCTCGAATCTATCGGCATGTATAACCAAACTAAATTAGAAAAAATAGATCCAGCTGACCGCCAATTAATGCATCGCCCAATTGAAAGTAATGGTGCTCTGCATGTGCGCAGTTGCCAAGCAGGGGATGAACGGGTCGTCGTTAAACAAGGCGAAGAAAAGCGAATCTATGCATTACAGCATCAACTTGAAAACGGAGGACAAGTAGCGTGGTTGCGCGGTACTTCGCATTTTGATGCCTCGGTCAATGCGCTCGAACCATTCTGGGATCAACCGTGGTTGCAAATTATTGGCTATGATTGGATGCGTCGCTTAATTGCTGATTTTGGTTGGGATATCAAGCAAGATCGCGTTGATGAGAGTCAACGCGCGGCGAATATTGCGATACATCGTCATGATAATGCCTTCGTCTTTACTGGGCATAAGCCAAACACTACCACAAAGGTTTGGGTCAAAACACCGCACGGTGCGCCGATTTATGGCCATAGCGAAACAGAGATAAGTGATGGTTACGCTGGTGATTGCCATGGTAAAACCTTGCACAGTGAAATTCGCGCCTTCGTTGAAATGGAAGATGGGGTGGTTTCGTACGCTGAGTTACCGATACCAGCCGACCGTGAACGACATATTTGTGTGTCCAACTTGAAAAATGCGAAAGTAACAATTTTTATTAATAAAGAGAAATGTTTAAGCGAAGCCTTTGCTTTAAGCGCCTTAATCAAAGGTGATGAAAAAATCGAATACACCATCAATCATGAAGAGTCCGCAATTATTGTGCCACAGCATAGCGGTGCTCTGTATATTATGTGGTAAAGGAAGAAAAACATGCAAGTCGAACGACGCAAGCCGTTAAACGCACGAGTAGGCATTATGGGGGTAGGGCATTATACCTACTGGGATCAATTTGAAGGTCTCCTTGATGTTATGCATCAAAAATTAGAAACCTTTGATAAGAAAGTTTTAGCCAATGGTGTCGAAACGGTCAATTTTGGTTTATCTGATTGCCCACAGCACGCCTATGAAATCTTACCAAAGATTAAGGCTGCAAATATCGATCTGTTATTTGTCGATATGGTGACCTATGCCACGTCTTCCTCAATCGGTGCTATTTTACGTGATGTTGATGTGCCTATTGTCTTAGTGGTCTTGCAACCGCTTGATGCAATGGATTATGAAAACGCCACGACTTTTATTCAATTATGCAACGATGATTTTTGTAGTGTGCCTGAATTTACTGGTGTAGCGATGCGTATGGGTCGTCCAATTCCAGAAGTTATTATTGGAACCCGTGAAGGTGATGATGCAGCCGATAAGGAAATAGCTGAGTGGTGTCAAATTGCGAAAGTGCTTCACGATCTAAAAACTGCGCGTTTTGGTTTGATGGGCCATGCGCTTGAAAATATGTATGATATGCAAACCGATCCGACTGCGATTACGCGTTTCTTTGGTGGCCACGTGGCAATGTGCGAGCCAGACGACATCATGAAGCATTATAAGCAAGTCGATCCGGAAAAATCAGAAGCAAAGAAAAAAGAAATTTTAGAATTTTTCGATACGCCTGATCCTGTAAGTGATCCATTAACCAGCAAATTAACTGATGCTGATTTACAGACCGCTGCAGATGTTGCATTAGCTCTTGAGGCATTTGTTGAGGAAAAACAATTAGATGGTTTTGCTTATTATTACGAAGCTGAGCCAGAGAGCGAGATGCGCAAGTTAGTTACCAATTTAATTGTTGGTAATTCATTATTAACCGGCGCCGGTTTTCCAATGTGTGGTGAATTTGATATTAAAACTTGTGTGGCGATGATGATCATGGACCGCTTGGACATAGGTGGTTCCTTCGCTGAATTCCATCCGATCGATTTTGCTCGTGACACGGTTTTAGTTGGTCATGATGGGCCGCATCACATTAACATCGCTAACGGTAAACCCGTTATTCGTAGCTTGAAAAAATATCACGGTAAGCCTGGTTCTGGTGCCAGTGTTGAGTTTAACCTTAAGGTTGGACCAATTACTATGCTCAGCATTGGCGTCAAAGCGGACGGTAGCTTCAAGTTTGTGATTGCTGAGGGTGAATCGTTAGATGGTCCTATTCCGCCAACTGGCAACACCAATACCCATGGCAAATTCCTCCCTGATGTGCGTACTTTCCTCAAACGTTGGGTTGCAGAGGGTCCAACGCACCATTTTGCCCTCGGAATTGGCCATCATGCCCACAATATTAAGCGCATAGGCGATATATTGGGTATCGAATCGGTGATTATCCCCAAGGACTAGATAGCAAGTACTGTTTCCAAGTCTTTGTTACACAAGGAACTACGTGCGAGGCACTCTGCGAGATCCATGCTGATCTCGCATTGTTCTGGGGTATTTGTGTATAAACTGTTTGGTCCATGGCTAAGGAAAAGTCGCAATCTGTAATACCAGATCCTGGTACTGTCTTTAACCAAAAAGAAGAAGCCAACTATACCATCAACGGTGAGATCCGTCGCGGTGGTATGGGTTCAATTTTATTGGCGCGCGATCATGAGGTTGATCGTGATGTCGCTATGAAATTATTACTGGGTGATGATAAAATTGAACGGAAACGTTTTTTACAAGAAGCAAAATTAACCGGCTCGCTTGAACACCCGAATATTGTTCCCATCCACAGCATGGGCCATGATCGTGAAAGCGATCAATTATTCTTCACCATGAAATTAATTGATGGTGAAAACCTGCGCGAAATTTTACAGCAAATTAAAAAAGGCATTTACAAGCCCGAGGATTGGGCTTGGCCACGGCTCTTGCATATTTTTGTAAGTATCTGTCACGCAGTTGAATTTGCCCATTCGAAAAAAATTATTCATCGTGACTTGAAGCCATCAAATATCATGGTTGGTAAGTTCGGTGAAGTGCAGGTTATGGACTGGGGTGTTGCTAAAGACATCTCGAAAACAGACAGTGACCCTGAACTAGATAAAGGCCGTAAGACTGGTGCGCCGAAGAAAAATCCAGATGCGGCGCCGGGCAGTGGTGAATGGACAACCATTGGTGATGTGATTGGTACTATTGCTTACATGCCTCCTGAACAAGCACTCGGCATGATCGATAAATTAGATGCACGTAGTGATGTGTATTCCTTAGGCGCAATCCTTTATGAGATTTTATGTCTGCGTCCGCCGATTCAGGGCAAGGACGTTGCTGAACGCTTGGAAAAAGTTGAAAACAATGATATCGAATGGCCGCATTGTGAAGAAATAGAACGCCGCATACCACGTGACCTCTGTTACATTGTGATGAAGGCCTTGTCGCTTGAGCCGAAGGATCGTTATCAAGATGTTTCGGCTTTACGTGAAGACGTTGAACACTTTTTAGAAGTTCGCCCTGTTGTCGCGGCCAGCGAAGCGTATCAAGACAGTGTGTGGATGTCTTATGTAGATGTCGCCTTAAAATTTATTCGTCGTCACTGGATGATCACGGTTGCAACCGGAGTGTCGGCGATTCTTTTAATGTTCATTTTTTTCATCTTGTTCGTATTTGCGGCACGTGAGAGCGCGTCCAATGCCGAAAAAGAAAAACTTACCCGAGAACATTTTGAGCGCTTTAAAGAACAGGTGGCATTAAAAGAAGCAGCTGAGGAAGAAAAACGTAAGCTTGATGCGCAGATGGCAGCAGATGCCCGACGCGAGTGGAAATTAATTCTGGAAGATGATTTTCATCATGAACCAGATGAATGGGACATAATAGGTAGTCCTGGCATGGAATATAAAATGGTCGATGGTGAATTGATGGTGCGTGGTGGTAAACCGCATTTGGTTGTCTACAAGCAACCGGTGATCGGTGACATCAAAATCGAATTCGATTGTCGCCTAGAAGGTGCCTACTTAAATGATGTTAGCTGTTTTATGTCGGCATTCCGCGAAGAAGACCCGATTTCAATGGGCAAAAACGGTTATTATTTTGGATATGGTAGTTTTGATAATAAGCGTGTTGTTTTGAGCAAGTCAAATAAGAATCTTTATTCCGAATTAAAAGAACCATTGCGAGCCGGTAAAAAATACCACGTGGTGGCAACTCGGATTGGTAATCGTTTGAGTTTAACAGTAAACGATGAATTGATTTTTGATGTGGTGGATAAAACACCGTTATCGGGCAGTAGTCGTAATCGTATTGGTTTGTTTGGTTATATGTCGGAAACTTATTATGATAATGTCAAGATTTACATGTTATCGCAATCTCGTAAGGTCGATATTTTAGAGTTAGCTGATTATTACATGAACAACGGCGAATATGAAACTGCACAGCTATTATATGATAATGCTGCTAAAACATCAGTAGGGTATAATCGTTTAACGCGTGCCCGTGCTGGTGTAGGTAAGGCAATGGAATATAAGCGCAAAAAACAATTTTTGGATAGATATCAGCGTCAGGCTGACCGAGCTTTTCGGGGTGGACCACGTGTTTCATTGACTGACATGGGTCTCGAATTAGATGCATCAGGCTTGAAGGTTTCAAATTTAAAACAATTACAGGGTCTTCCGTTTAATTATATTGATATTTCAGATACAGATGTGAGTGACTTGGAACCGCTGCGTTCAATGCCTATTCGACACTTGAACATCGAGGGGACGCAAGTTAGTGATTTAACACCATTGGGTAATATGTCTTTAGAGTATTTAAATGCACGCAATACGCAGGTTGAGCATATTAATATGCTTAAAGGGAAGAAGTTACATTACCTTAATGTCAGTGGAACCAAGGTGAAAAAAGTTAACATTGTCAGTGGAATGCCGCTGCGCACCTTACTGGCGGCCAATTCGACGGTTGATGATGTCGCTATATTTAAAGAAATGCCTTTGAATCACTTTGCTATAAGTGGTCGCCATATTACCTCGATCGATTTCTTAAAAGATAAAAAGCTGTATACATTACGATTAAATGATACTGGTATTGAAGATTTAAGTGTGTGTAGAGAAATGCCGTTGGAAACTTTGGCTATAGAGAACACCTTGGTCAGGGATCTGTCGCCATTAAAAGGTAAGGACTTACGTCAGTTATGGGTGTCAGGATCACCAATTAAAGATTTCTCTATATTAAAAGGATTAAACATCCAGCATCTTGATGTGTCATCTACCAAATTTAACGATCTTAGCCTAATTGTTGGCAAGCGCATTAAATTTTTGGATATTAGCTATACCGAGGTTAAGAATCTCGATCCTATAACTAAACTTATTGGACTAGAGAAATTATTCATGTTTGGCTGTAAAATTGAAAATATGGAGATTTTGCGCAATCATAAAATTGATGCATTGGCCATTTCTCCCAATTTATTGCCAAGTAATTGGCAGAGCATTTTGCAAGGTTTAACCAGCTTGAAGTCGGTTTATGGGTCTCAAACTGAAATAACCGAAACTCCTATGCAGAGCTTGAATGATTTTATGAAAAAATTTAAACAGGGTAAATATGAGTGACCTTGAGCTGTGGTGTGTTCGCCATGGTGAAACAGAATTTAATAAAGAGAATCGTATTCAAGGCTGTATGGACACCGAATTGTCCGACCATGGCCGCAGGCAAATTGTACATGTCGGTAATCGATTAAAATCGGTACAGTTTGACGCTGTTTACTCATCCGATTTAAAGCGAGCGCACGAAACAGCTCGGGCAATCAATCAGCATCATGACCATGAAGTCCAACTGGATCAACGCTTGCGCGAGCGACATTTTGGTGTTTTTCAGGGTTTAACTCAAAACGAAATTACCGAACAAATGCCTGACTTGTCTGTTTACTTCGAAACACGTGATCCTGCTTTTCAAATTCCAGATGGTCAAAGTCGTTTTCAGAAGTTAGAGCAAGTGCAAGCATTTATGCACGACATGAAAGAACGACATGCTGGAGAACGAATTTTAACGGTGACACATGGTGGAGTTGTTTACAGCATGATCCATCATGTATTGGGTATTCCATTAGATCGCGACATTCCTGGCGACTGCACCAATACCAGTATCACTGTATTTCAATTTGAATCTCAGCGATGGGTATTAAATCGCTGGGGAGATAGCGAACATTTAAAATAAAATCCCTTAGGGTTTTAAGCTAAGATCACATTCAACAAAGTGCTCTCTAGATTTTAACGACTGGTAAAATTCTGTTGGAACTTGATCTGCTGATAATTTTTTATCTGGTTTTATGATGTGATCGAAGACAACGCACGTGACATATTCTTGCTCTTCGAGTATCACTTTGACTAGCCGATGGCGACCATCCATGATTTTACCATTGTGACTAATGATTATTGGATGTGAGAGGTCGGCAGCACGTGCTCGCCTGTAGTGATCAATAATTGACTGAATGGTTGGTGGCGTGGTGCCGTTATACCAGCCGTCGTAATCCAAATTAAAAGCGGTTATAGGGATATCTATTGGTGGAATGTTTTGAGCTGCATCCCAGATAGTTTGCATCTCATATTGATATATTATTCCATCGATATATTGATGATGAGGCATGATTAGTCAGCAACTATGCCACTCTTGCACACATCTGCATACCACAACGCACTCGCCTTCGGTGTCCGCGTTCCCGTCGCATAATCAACATGATGAATACCAAAGCGTTTTGAATAACCGCAGGCCCATTCAAAATTATCCATAAATGACCAACAGAAATAACCGCGTAAATCGACGCCATTTTCAATAGCTTCATGACAGGCTGTTAAGTAACCTTTTATAAAATTCAAACGGCGTTGATCGTCTGTTGCCACTTTGATATCATCTTCGTCAGGCAGGCAACAACCGTTTTCAGTGATATAAATTGTTGGTTTGTCGTAACGTTCGCTAATCCACTCGAGTAATTTACGGCATCCCCAGGGCGTGACATTCCAATCATTATCAGTGCGTTCCCAGGAGGGATCAGCACTGAGTTCGACGCCCTGGTCATCCGCCATGCCGCCGTTACCACTTACGTCACTGTTGTCGATGTCATTAGTGCCTGCATCACTGGCATACATAGTCGTATAATGATTTAAACCGAAAAAATCGCTCGACCCTTTAATGAGCTTTCGATCTTCTTCAGTAAATTGTGGAAGGCGATCGCCAACGAGTTCGCGCATCACTTTGGGATAATCGCCCTTGTAGATAGGGTCTGCAAACCAACCAAGGAAAAATTCTAGAGCGCGTTGTGCTGCTGCCTGATCTTTCGGCTCATCAGTTTTTGCTTCGCGCCAATCGCAGTTATTGGTTATGCCAATGACACCTTGTTGAGACTCTTTATACTGGGAGCGATAAACATGCACGGCTTTGGCGTGTGCGCGGATTAAATTGTGCGCAGCTACATATGGTTCTGAATCGCTACTGCGACCCGGGGCAAAGTAACCATTGCCATGTCCAAGGAAGGCACTGCACCATGGTTCGTTTAAGGTAATCCAATGTTTGACGCGATCACCAAAATGTCTGAAACAAATATCAGCATAATCGGCAAAATAATCAGCAAAATTATCATTTAAAAAACCGTCTTGTTCCATTTGCAACGCGAGGGGCAGATCCCAATGAAAAAGGGTAACCCACGGTTGAATATTTTTTTCAAGGAGGGTGTCAATCAAGCGATTATAAAAATCAATGCCTACTTGATTCACGTCCCCATATCCAAGTGCCTGTATACGTGGCCATGATAAACTGAAGCGGTAAGCGCCCAAATTCATATTGGACATTAATTGCACGTCTTCTTGGTAGCGGTGATAGTGATCGCAGGCGACATCGCCATTATCGTTATTGTCTATTTTTCCGGGTGTTTGACAGAAAGCGTCCCAGATACTTGGTCCACGGTGTTCAATGCTTGCCGCGCCTTCTATTTGATAGCTCGATGTTGCCGAGCCCCATATGAAATTTGTTGGAAATTGGGGCATAAAGAGGTCCTTGTAATTGAATCAAATGTTACATCGGTTACGAACTTTTACCCAGGATTCGCCTAGAGCAATGCACCGCTAAGTGTATGCAAATGCTTGACTTAGAGTTCCAAAACCAAGTGATATTAGATTGTTAGTCTGGATTTCTATTTGCGTCTATTAAAGTACTATGGCATTATCGGCTTGTGCCTGAGCGTTGCTAATCGAACATAAAGTGCCCCATTGAACTAATGTCTGAAACCGACCTTACTAAAAGTGATCAACATATAGAGGCCCTACTCCTCCAGCATGGATGGGTAAAGCAGGGGGACATCGATGACGCACGTAGCAATGCTACAGAATGCACTTTCGAACAATACCTCCATCAAAATAAAAAATTAACTGACAAACAATTAGCTGAAACCACACTGCATCGCAACTTATCAGAACAAGTTGCTGGTTATGATGTCGAAGCAGTTGTCGGTGCTGGTGCGATGGGCGTGGTGTACTTGGCCCGCAATGATGAAGGTCAACAGGTTGCACTGAAAGTTATTAATAAAAAGCATTGTGATGACGAAGAATTCATAAAACGCTTCCAGCGCGAAACCGACGCTGTTTCAATTATGAAGCATGAAAATTTAGTTGGCGCAATTGATGCTGGTCAAGTCGGTGAAGAAATGTATTTGGCAACTGAATACGTTAATGGGCCGAGCCTTACCGATATATTAAATAATTTTGGTCCCTTGCCCGAAGCCTATGTCCTGCGTTGCATGAAGCATGTGGCGACTGGTTTAGAGTACGCTTATAATCAAGGCGGTATTGTGCACCGTGATATAAAACCGCCTAATATTTTGATTCAGCATGGCGAAGATAGCCTAAAAAGTGATGTCAGTCCTAATTTAAAAGAAGATATTGCTAAGGTTATTGATTTCGGTTTAGCTAAACAAACGGATGATACTGAAAACTTAACCATGACCGGTCTAACCGTTGGCACACCGCACTATATGGCGCCTGAACAGATACGTGCCGAGTCAGACATCGATTGTCGCGCGGATATTTATAGTATTGGTGCAACGATGTATCACTTATTAACCGGTAAAACACCGTTTACTGGGAAATCACCAGGTGCGATAATGTTATCGCACGTCAATGATCCGATCCCTGACCCACGCAGTACCATACCGAGCTTAAAAGAAGAGACCGTTTCGGTTGTCTCTACGTGTTTGGCAAAAGACCGTGAAATTCGTTTTGCCAATTATCCGGCTTTATTGCAGGCCATTGACCGTGCTATCGAAGCACTCGGTACCGGATCCAAGATGAATGTCTTGCGCAAGCCAATGGTGGTTAATTCCGCAAAATTAAAAAAGAAAACCGCTACGCCAACGCCGCCAAAGCCAGCTTCGCCTGTACCTGAAACAACAGCGACACCTAAAAATGAACAAGCAGATGCTGGGGCAAATACGGAGCCATCACCAGCGATACCAACGGCTTTTGTTGAGGCCGATAAAAAAGATCCACCACAGCGCGTGGATCGCACCGATTCTTATCAAGATGAACTCAATAATAAAATAATTAATGAGAGTGCCGCTTTTGATAAAGATATAGAAGGTTCTTTGGGTGTCGGTAAATGGGTGTGGATTGCATTAGCTGGTTCGATTGCCTTCATGCTCTTGGCACTCAGTTCGAAATTTTTATAAATTAACCAGTAAATCCCTGTTTTAAAAATGCAATGCCTGTTTTTATAAATGCTTTATAATCAGGGCAGGGGCCATGTTCCATGACCCCTGCCCTGATTATAAAGCATTTATAAAAAC
>JANQLF010000076.1 GCA_028280785.1 Planctomycetota bacterium | reverse complement strand
ATTGGCAATAAACAATACCGCCAGTACAGCATTTTCTTTTAAGGCAATTTTTTTAGCTAGATCATAAACGCCAAGTGCAAGTGCCGTCGATTATATGCTTGACCCATAATAATTCTAAGGTTTGACAAACTGCGAAGCATAGAAGCATGGGGCCCAGATGTGGGTCATCCTTGGGATTTGTTCGGCACTTGCACTTGGCGTTTATGATCTAGCTAAAAAAATTGCCTTAAAAGAAAATGCTGTACTGGCGGTATTGTTTATTGCCAATATTGCCGGCCTGTTGACCTTAGTGCCATTAATTGCTGCGGTGCATGCTTTCCCAGATTGGGCTGTATCGTGGGGTATTCATTGGCAGGTCTTAAGCTGGAGTGAGCATTCACATGTTTTTCTCAAAGCGGTCATTGTTAATACGTCCTGGGTCTTTGCTTATGTTGCGTTAAAGCACTTGCCGTTATCCATCGTTGCGCCAATTAGAGCATCTGGACCAGTGTGGACATTACTTGGTGCATTAATTTTATTCGCTGAACGGCCCAATGCGATGCAGTGGCTGGGTTTATTGGTGATTATTGGCTCATATTTCTTTTTCTCCCTGGTTGGGCAAAAAGAGGGTATTCATTTTAAACGCAACAAATGGATTTGGTGTATCGTAGCTGCGACGGCAATTGGAACTATTTCGACGCTTTATGATAAGTACCTGATTGTCAATTTAGGCATTGACCCGTTTACCTTGCAGGCGTGGTTTGCATTATACTTAGTGATCATCATGGGTTTTATTACTGGTTTTTGGTGGTGGCCACGTCGTGCCGAGAAACCATTTCGTTGGTCTTGGTGGATTCCAGCTATCGGTGCCTTGTTAATTGTGGCGGATTTAGTTTATTTCAGGGCAATAACTGATCCCGATGCTTTAATTGTAATTTTATCAGCACTGCGTCGTAGTAGTGTGGTGGTATCATTTGCCTTAGGCGCATGGATTTTTAGTGAACACAATCCGAAGGCTAAGGCGATAGCCTTGGGTGGTGTACTCGTTGGTGTGCTGTGTATCCTATTTGCAGAGTAATTGAAATTAAAAAGAGACCTTAATTATTCACGTTTAGCTTCGGGAGGGTCGAGCGCTGGCTCGACCAAGAAGACATTGCTGGTCGAGCCAGCGCTCGACCTTCCCGATTGTATTTTTTCTTAAGTAGATTTTAAATTGTTGTTTAGGTTTACCGTTCTAGAGTGCTGCGATCATGAATGTTCGAATGTGGGCCAGTATCATCTCTTTTGCCGGTATTCTTGGATTAATGATATTCAGATACGCCTTGCAGCATTCCGGTGACAATAGGCCGGAGAGAACACCCGAAGAAGAAGTTCAGCGAAAAGAAAAGGCCCAGGATGAATTGTTGAAGATGGGCATAACTAAGGAAATGTTGGATCTGAATAAGAAAAGTGGTGAAGAAGTTTCAGTAGAAACCCAAGATCGTCTATCGAAGCATGATATGGATGTGCTGAAAAAGATAATTGCAGTGCAAAGTAAATACCATGCTGCTAAGGGTCGTTTGACGTATGCTATTTCTTATCCAGAAGAGCCGGATCGACTGCCTGAGCGATATGATTGTTTGTTAAAGATTCAGGTTCCGAACAAATATAAAATCACACTGAGGAAGGATGAACATGACCAATCGTATATTAGTGACGGTAAAACCGAGTGGTATGTAGAAGATATTGATGGATCTTTATTTTCTTCGGATAAGAAAATCGATGGAGGTGGGGGCAAGCTCTCTGTGCTGACAGATTATATTCCATTACGTGTGGAATCATTACAGCAGGATTTTATCTTGTGCGCTTCCAAGTTGCCAGAAGAGGATCATCTGAAAAGTAAAGTATATGAATTGCTGCTGCTGCCTCGATCAAAAGATCGGTCGGATCACATGCGTTGGATACGTTTATATTTTGATGATTTATGCAATTTAACTGAAATGAAAATGGAAGACGGTCAGAAGAATAGATATGACATTGGGGTTCGAGAAATGGAATATAACTTGGAATTCGCCGAAGACATTTTTTCTTATTCTGAAAAAGAGTAAAATACAAAACGCTGGCCATTCGACCAGCGTTTTGTATTTGATTTATTGTCAGATCTAAAGCTTTTGACGAATGCCAAGTTTAGCTGTGAGTTCACGATAGTGCTCAACATCTTTCTTGCTGATGTACTTGAGCAGCTTGCTGCGCTTGGCAACAAGTTTGAGCAAACCACGACGACTGTGGTGGTCTTTCTTGTGAACTTTAAGGTGCTCAGTCAATTCGTTGATGCGCTCACTGAGGAGGGCAACTTGGACGTCTGCTGAACCGGTGTTTTTGTCGCTAGCGCCGTACTCTTTGATGATTTCCGACTTGCGTTCTTTCGTTACTGTCATGGCGATCTCCTTCATGGGAGTGGGTAAATGAGACCGTTGGGGCGTTTCGCCTATCGCACCCTTCAGTCATTTGGGTCGCGGATGCTAGTAAGCAGCCTGATCCTCGCAAGCGTCTTTCTGGCTAAGCGCTTAGATTCATTCCTGCTTTTTTATGACAGCGACCATTTGTAGCTGATCTTTGGGGCAATACAGGGTGATTTTGCCGTCTATGCCTGCCACAGCGCGCTCTTCACTGAACTGCTTGCCATCAAGCATGTTAAACCATCTCACCGTATAGGTTTTATGGGGTAGGAAGCCTCTCAGGACCAATCCTTGGCCGGTATAGGTGCGTGGCTTGTTGCCATCGATGGTCAGGGCATGCCAGGTGTTGGCGCGTATCTGTGGCCACAAGAGGCATTGGGTATGGCTTTGCCAGCCAATGACGCGCAACGAACCGCCAGTGTTTGGCGGGAAGGGCTCGAGATGAGCATCCTGCCAATCGATCAAAGCCGTGATCTTGGCTATCGGTTGATAGACCTGCCACAGGTCATTGGTATCGATATAGATGTCCCACCACCAGGACATGCCTGTGCCATAACCACCATAGAGGAAGCCTGCCCAGGCCTGTTGACGCAGGAGTAAACCAGCAGGATCTTTCTTATTGGCCGGATTATATTCATTGGTGCCGTTGTGCCCGACTTCGCTAAAGCGAAACGGTTTTTTCAAGTCGTTGAGTCGTGGTAAATGTGCTTGGAGTGGTAAGAGGCCGTCGTGGTGCAGCGGGTGCACTTTATCAAAATTAGGAATGTATTGATGTACCTGAACGATGTCCAAACCCTTGGCGGCGACAACTTCTGGCCAGGTTTGCCAGGAAAGGCTACTGGTTATTAAATGATCGTCCTGATTAATTGATTGTAAAAATTGTGCTGCCGTTGGTACCCAACGCGCGCAGATGTCACGCATGTCCGGCATATGCGCAGGCAGTGTCTGATTATACAAAGCTTCATCTAATTCATTAAATAATTCCCAGGCTAAAATATGGTCGTCGCATGCATAACGAGCAAAAATATATTGAATGCGTTGTTTATAAGCTTCGTTCAGTGGAGTGCCGAGAAACTTGGCAATGCGTTTGCTCGCATCATCACCGTACGGGAAGGCAAGGCCATGAACCAGATCGTGATGATTATCAAGAACCACAGTTACGTATAAACCAAGTGAGCGAGCAGTCTTTAAAACTTGATCAACAATATAGGCATGATCTAAGCGATAGTCGCCACTTTTACCACTTTCAACTTGTCCCGACCAACTGCACATCCACATGCGAAAATGCGTTCCGCCATTCGCTGCTAATTTGCGCATATAGGACTGCATTAATTCCAAGCGTTTCGGTGCGTTAGCCCAGGCGATGTTGCAACCGATGGGAATGAAGGTTTTATTATTACGAAATGCTAATAGGCGGTAATTATTTTTAGAGAGCGTGAGGGGGCCAACAGGATCTTCGCCTTTAGTAATAGCGAGGGTGCCGTTAGCAATTTTTTCACCCTGCGGTCCGATGAGATGCCAGCTGTGCTTGCCTGCTTTGCGACATTGATGACGTATGCGTAATTCAGGTTTACCGACTGGTAATAATCCACTGCCAGTCATATCAGCTTTATTGTGCTGTTGATCTTGATAGACGAAACTGGCGCGCGTAATTTTTTTGCCATCGGGATCATGAATGAACATGATCGGTGTATTGCGCGTATCGAAATCGATCCATTTTTGATCGTGCTTACTCAATCGCCATTCAATAATGTGATTGGTCGTCAATTCATCTTTACTGTTTAGAAGCGTGATTTCTGCGCTAGTGAGACCGAGACAGATGAAGGTGCAGATACAAACAATACGTAGTAACAGCATAAGCGTACATTAGTTAGACTTGAGTCAGAGCAATACAGATTGCTGACAAATGCAAAAGTCCGTCTATCCTTTTATAAGATGCCAGAATCGAGCCTATCTTACCTAGAAGCAGCTATCTATGGCTGTATCCAAGGTCTTACTGAATTTCTTCCAGTATCGAGTTCTGGGCACCTCGCTTTAGCCCATCAATTGGAATTGGGCCAAATCCCAGATGATATGATGCGCAGTTTTTCGGTGTGTTTACATGTCGCGACGCTATTGGCGGTGGGCATTGCCTTTCGCAAAGAAATTATACGCGCTTGCCAGCATATTAATACGATCGCCATGCGAAACGTTGTCTTAAGTGTTTTACCAGCTGTGGTGGTGGGATTTAGTGCGGCATCGTCGATGCATTATATTGAAAACAGTATGTTGTTGTTGGGTTTGAGTTTTTTATTTACCTCAATTTGTTTAATTATAACCGACCGCATTTTATTTAAGCGTGGTGATGAAGAGTATGGTTTAGAGCAATCTGATCTAGAAGTACCAGATACCAAACAGGCATCCTGGGTGGGTTTTGCCCAAGCGCTTTCTTTGTTACCGGGAATTAGTCGCAGTGGGTCTACGTTATGCTTTGCTATTTTATCGGGTGTTTCGAGTGAACGGGCGTTTGCCTATTCGTTTTTAGTCGGCATTCCATTAATTGCTGGTGCAGCCCTACACGAATGTGTCTTTGCTGATGATCTCTTGGTGATGATGCAGCAAATCGGTTGGGGGCCAATCATTGTTGCCATGCTCTTTAGTTTAGGCAGCGGTATTCTGGCAATTTCGTTGTTGCGATTTGTGATTAAACGCCGTTGTCTGTCGCTGTTTGGTGCCTACTGCGCGTGCTTGGCGGGCATGTGCTTGGTTTTTGTAATCATGGAATAGTCTGCTGCCATGCCCTTATTCGTATTCGAAGGTATTGATGGTTGTGGTAAATCGACGCAGATGTCGATGCTCTTGGAGCGCTTAGCTAATGCTGATCGTCCTTACAAAACCTGGCGTGAACCAGGTGGTACCGCACTCGGTGAGCGTATCCGCGATATTATTTTGGATCCAAGTACACAGGCGGCGCCAACGGCTGAATTATTCGCTTACTTACTTGCGCGTGCCCAGTTGGTGCAGGAATGCCTAAAACCAGCATTGGCTAATAATGAAATTGTTGTGCTTGATCGATTTTACCAATCAACGATTGCCTATCAGGGTTATGGCTTGGATATGTCTATTGGTGATTTAGAAGCGGCTATCACCATCGCACTTGATGGTGTAAAAGCAGATAAAGTCTTTTGGTTAAATGTAGATCCAGCTGAGGCTCAGCGACGTCGTCAGGCAGAGCGCGAAGCTGATCGCATCGAAGCACGTGGATTGGCTTATTTAGAAAAAGTTCATGAAGGCTATGTCGGCCAGTCGTATCAAGAAGAATTTATCACCTTGGACGGCACCAAAGACAAACAAGAAATTAACGACGAAATTTGGCAACACGTCATCTCGTGTTTGCCTTCTTAATTTCAATCACCATTTAAAGTGGCGAGTATTTTTCTGCTACCACCGTGATCACGGTGTTCACCCAAATAAATACCCTGCCAAGTTCCAAGGGCTAATTCACCATTGGTGATTGGAATGCTTAACGAGGTGCCAAAGACCATCGATTTAATATGTGCCGGCATGTCATCGGGGCCTTCGAGTGTATGGACATAGTACGGTTCATTTTCTTTCATGGTTTTATTAACCCATGATTCTAAATCTTTTCGTACATCAGGGTCATAATTTTCATTAAGGCAGATGCTTGCTGATGTGTGTTGAAGTTGTAAGTGAACCATGCCGACGCGAAACTGACTGAGGTCACTTTGTAGGTGATGAATTATTTCGTCGGTAATTAAATGAAATCCGCGCGGACGTGCCTTGAGTTGGATACCAGATTGCGTCCACATAGCTTAGTGACGGGTTACGCGGTCTTGCTCTTTATGTAATTTATTACGCACATCTTCGAGCACCTTTTCGACTTGTGCTTTATGCGTTGGCCCAACTTTTTCAGCAAATGCTTCGCAGGCAGCGAGTGCTTGGCTAGCAATTTTTACCTGACCACGAATAGTCTGGCCACGACAGGCAATCGACGCAGAAAAGAATTGTTCGAGGGGACCGGCGTTATTCTTGCGTTCCAATTTCATCATGCGTTGAACAATATCGAGCCCTTTGCTCGGCATGCCGCATTTCATTAATGATTTTGCGTATTGATAAAGCGCTTTGTGTTGCACATGCCAGTCTTGATCGCGCAACCATGCTTCTTTACAGGCATAGCTCGAATTAAGCAGTACGTCTTTTGCTATTTTTAATTGTTTTTCGGCAAGCTTACTGACGTTGAACGATACGCTGGCTACTTGCTTGATGATTTCATCATCGTCAGCGACTTCTGAACATAAGGCAGCGCTACGTTTAAGATGCGGTATGGCTTTATTAAATTGTTGTCGGGCAATGAGGGTATTGGCGGCCATAATTGATAAACGACAATGTTCAGAGGCATTGGTTACCCCGTGGCCTTGATGTTCCTTCGCTGCTTCTTCATCACCTAAGCAAATATGCAAAACGGTAAGTGCACGAAAAATGCTTCGTCTGGTTGATGATTCAGCAAAATTAACAGCAGGGTGGGTCAGCAATTTTTTGAGAAATTCAACAGTATCTTCAACGCGACCAAGAGCAGCTGCGCCAAGATTGGTGGCAAAGGCACATACTTTGAGGACTTCATCCTCAGTAGAACTCTTGTTGAAGAGCTGATCGAGATCATCGAAAGCGGTGTCTGGGTCTGTTTGTGCTTTTTCAGACACAGATTGAAGTAAGCGTTCAAACGGAGTTTGCATGACCATACTTCACAGGCTCGCAAATCACTCGGCAAAGGCAAGGTTCAGTCGTTGATTTAATCACTTGTACTAAGGCCTTCTATTGTTAACATATGATAATATATGAATAAACGGCAAAAGGTGCTGCGCTATATGGGCATGGTTTTAATTGCGTATGTGATTTTATGCGTGCTGTTGTTGTTGCGGCAGAATTCGATGATTTTTTTGCCGCCACAATCAAGCTATGACAAAGAATTGGAACATTTGCAGTTCACAAAAACGGAGGCAGGCGAAAGCATTGCGATGCAAGTTCACGTGCCAGAAGGGGCTCCTGCCATTGTTGTCTACACGCATGGCAACGCCGTTGATATTGGGCAATTATCTTTTCGTGGAAAATATTTTCAGGGCAAAGGACTTGGATACTGCTTGCTCGAATATCCTGGCTACGGTTTAAGCAGTGGATCGCCGAGTGAGCGTGCTGCGTATGAATCTGTCGACGCATGCGTTGCCTTCCTGGCCCAGCATTATCCAGATTTGCCAATCATTTTTTATGGTCGCAGTGTGGGTACTGGCATTGCCGTTTATGCAGCAGTAAAATATGAGTGCCTGGGTCTCGTTCTCGAAAGCCCAATGCGTTCAGCGCAACGCGTTTTATTGCCGATACGTATTTTTCCATGGGATGTCTTTAATAATCAGGCAAGGATAAAAGAAATTGAGGTGCCAGTTTTATTTATTCATGGAGAATTGGATCGGGTCATACCGATAAGCCATGGACGAACTTTAGCGCAATTGTGTCCTGGAACGTTTAAAACTTGTTGGCTGCCAAATGAAGATCACAACAGCATTCTGTTAATAGAAAAGACCGTTAACCAACATTTAGAGGAATTTTTCGCGCATTTGTCACTTGCGCCTGTCAACGCAACTCATTGAATGCTGCTGTGCAAACACTTGCTTATAATTCCAATTTACATCCAGCAGAGAGCATCGACGAATTAATAGACTCGTTCGCTGCTTTTTCAGCACCAGTTCGCGAGGGTCTGGGCTGGGATCGCTTGGGCGTAGACTTGCGTTTAGGTTCGCAGGCCATTGCTGAATGTGCAGACGCGAAACGCTTAGACGCCTTGCGAGCATCAGTTGATAAACATCAGCTGAGCATTCATACGATTAATGCATTTCCATTGTCGCCATTTCAAACTGAGGTGGTCAAAGATAAGGCCTATGATCCTGACTGGACAACGGCGTCACGTTTGTCTGATACCATTGCTTTGATTGATATTGCTTTAGCGCTTTGTGATGATGAGTTAATTACCATTAGTACCTTGCCCTGCTCTTTTAAGCCATGGGCATTTAATCAACAACAACTTATTACCTGTGCACAGGCATTTGGTAAGTGGGCAGCTGCAGCAGCACAACGTTTTCATACTACCGGTCGATGTGTGCATTTAGCCATAGAACCGGAGCCATGGTGTTTAATAGAAAATACCGCAGAAACAATTGCCTTTTGGAATGATCATTTATTAACCCATGGTCTTGCAGCTTGTGCTAGCGTTTTGGATAATGATCAAGAAGCAGCGCGCTCCGCCATTCAGCGACATCTTGGTATTTGTTTTGATACCTGTCATGTGTCTTTGGCCTATGAAGATCAAGCGCAGGCGGTTACTCAATTAACGGCAGCCAATATACCGATTAAAAAATTACAATTCTCTGCTGCTTTAGAGGTTAAAAATCCGCATACGGATATCGAAGGTCTCGGCGCACTGTTAGCCATGGATGAGCCGCGCTTTTTGCACCAGTCAGCCATTCAAACAAGCAATGCTTCGATTTATAAATGCGTCGATCTCAATCAGTTGCAGTCAGCGCTGCATCATATGCCGAATGCGGAAACAGTGCGCAGTCATTTTCACATTCCTGTGTTTTGGCCAAAGCAGCAGCAGGGCTTATCGAGTACCATCGAAGATAGTGTTGCAGGTTTAAAGTCCTGTGTGCAAGCTGGCTGTACACACGTTGCTGTTGAAACCTATACCTGGAGTGTCCTTGCCGATGATGAGCAAGGGGCAATCAAGGGAACCATTCAAGAGTTAGAATTTTTATCGGAACACATATGAAGCCAATTTATATTCCGCATGGTGTATCGGTGCCAAGTAATACCTTGTGTGTTGATGGATCAATCTCAGGTGCGCGCACCTGTTATTCACATTGGGTTGGTGTTGATTCACCTAAGGAAATTGCCCACGATTTAAGCACGGGTATTTTATTAAATGCAGCGAAGGATCCTGAAAAATATTTTAGTTCCTTTGAATATGTTGCAAATAATCATGTCGATGCCGATGGTATCCTCAGTATGGCTGTCGCCCTTGATCCGAGTCTTTTGGAATATGAACAAATTATGCTTGATGCTGCGGCATATGGTGACTTTAATTATTTTAAAAGTGAAGCGGGTGCGCGTTTAGCTTTACGATTAAACCAGGCGATGCGTGGTTGCGCAGGGCAATACGGCGATGGCTGGGAACATCAGGCGTGTAAAATTCTACCGTGTCGAATTCGTGAGTTTATAACCGAAAGCAGGGAGCCCGATAAAGAACGCGATGCACAAATCGATATGATTAAAGCACGTATTCAAGCAATTGATGATGGTGATGTTCGTTTAAATGAAGGAAAGTCATTTACTCAGGTGGTGTGCAAACACGAGCACGGTCACCAAGAAAACGATTCCTTAGATGTGCATCAAGCGGACGACCTGCCGTTGTGGTCTTTAAATGAGCGTATTAAACCTGATCAGTTTCAATTATTATGCCTCGAAAGCGACGAGGGTGTCTATGCGCAATTCAATGCACCAACGCATTCATGGGCAATGACTATCGATTTACCAATGTTAAGCCTTCCAGATGGGCTGGCTGCTCAAGAAGTATTGCAGCAGGCTGAAGGCAATGACGTTAAGTGGGTTGGCTCGCCACAAGCTGGTCATTTAGACTACACCTGCATTTTTGGTGTTGTTGATAAAGCTGGGAAAGCCGCGCCAAGTTCACTGAGTGCTAATCAGATCGCGGAAATAGTTGGTGAACAGGTGAACCTAGCTTAAACTTTTCCCAAGGTGAAGTCATGTCGGGAAAGCGAAGCGGTGGTTTTGCTAGAAATATATTTCTTAACTGTAGTTGCTTAATCTTATTGGTCATGTTTTCATTTCTTGGTTCCTGTGTCTTTATGTTCCGCTCGTGTAGCACTGATTCAGAGCCTAAGAAAACCGAGATAAAAATTTCAGTGGTGTTTGAAGACCCAAATGTGCGTGATTGGAAACGAGCAACGCCGAGTGCAAAGTTAAAAATGGCTAACCATTTTACCAATCGCTATGAAGATACGTTGAAGAGGGCACGCCAGCAGTACTCGAAAGGGACTAATAATAGAATTGATGCCGCTTTCTTACGTCTTGCAATTGATCGTTCTATTCGAGATTTGCCCGATGATCATAAAATAGATAGTGTTGTCGTGACTATTCTCAAAGAACCATCATGGTTGAAGTCGCGGCAGCGGCCATGGACTGGCCCAAACTTGCGGGAATTAATTAGATATTTTAGACAAAATGGAATTAAATTCGAACGAGATAAAGAGCGTGATCCAGATGGGCTGCGCGGTAACTGGTGGATAGTGAAGGAGCCATTGTCGACTGAGGGCCGTTATGTCACGTATACATTCAATGAATTTAAGAATCATGTTACTGAAAAGGAGGCCCGAGAGCAGGTTACTTCATATGCCCAGCCGTTAAGATTTAATGCGCACGCTCAAATTACTATGTCAATTGGTGGTGTGAGGAATATAGACTTGGTAACCAAGCCGGGACCGTTTCCAGATTTAATAAACGATCCGGTTATTATTAAAATTAATAAATTATTCGATGCGTTTAGGCCTTAATAATTATTATAAATAACTAATTGGATTGCAGAAGAGGAGTGTTTAAACGCCTATTTAAGGTGCTGGCTTATACTCATAGTGTGAATCTGCAAAAAACACAATTTTTTGGCCGTTGATAACGGCTTTGCTTTCGATGATTGGGTCCGAAGGCTTGAATATTTTTTGCTCAGCATTTATGAATTTTGGAGCTATGACAATCCAGTTATCCAAACTCAGATTGTATTCTTTGTATTGGTCGTGTGCGGCTTTACCTTCAGATCTAGTCATCATTGCTGTAGTGATAAGCGCCGTGCCTTCTTTGATGAGTTTTTCTTCTTCTGATTCGCCGAAGCAGCCAGCTAGGAGGAGAGAAGTGAGTAACAGTAAGCCTAGGAATAATGTTGAACGCATGTGAGCCTCAGTCGGTTAGTAAAGAGGCTCAATCTACCGAATGCGAACAGTTTATCAATGGCGAATGACACTAATTCAGAGCATGTTCAACGCGCTGACCGTTTTTAATGAACGGATCGATCTTGATATGTGGTTCGCCGTCTGGTTTGTAAATCGGTTCAGCAGTGTACTGCAATAAATAGACTCGACGCATTTTATCGGTCGTATTAGCGGTGCTGCGATGAAACATGTGGCTTGAGAACGCAACTAAATCACCTGCTTTAACTTCAACGGGAATACCTGGATCATCGCCGGTATAACCGACCATATCGTTGGTGCCTTCTTGTTGCTTGTGTTCTTGAACGTCCTTGGTTCCAGCGCGGCTGTAGGGGAGAATAAATACGGTGCCGTTCTCAACGCTCATGTCATCGAGTGGAATCCAATTCGTTAAATACGGTTTTAC
>JANQLF010000177.1 GCA_028280785.1 Planctomycetota bacterium | reverse complement strand
AGATTTAATCGAAATTTATCGCATTCATGAGCAAGGACCGAGCACCTGTATTTTTGGTGTCATCGGTGATCCCGTTGGACACTCCCTCTCACCAATGATTCACAATGCGGGTTTTGCCCATCTCGATATGGATGCGGTCTACGTGCCGTTTTTAGTTCACGACGCAAAAGATTTTTGGCAGAAATGTGGCGCGTGGATTGATGGGCTCTCAATTACCATCCCACATAAACATGAATTACTCGACAGCGTCAATGAACACGAAGAACTGGTTAAAGTGACTAGTGCCATGAATACTATTTATCGCACCGAAGATAAATTAATTGCCGCCAATACCGATGCGACAGCAGCGCTGCATTGTATTCAAGAACAAACTGGTTCGATTGAAAATTCTCGTTGCTTGGTCTTAGGTGCTGGCGGCGTGAGTCGTGCTATCGCCCATACATTGCATAGTGCGGGCGCTCTTGTGTTTATCTCCAATCGCACCGCCGATCGCGCAACTGAATTAGCTAATGAAATTGGTTGTAAAACATTAACCCTTGATGAAGCAGTCGAAGAAGACTTTGATGTTATTATC
The DNA here is from genome assembly GCA_028280785.1 of Planctomycetota bacterium. GTDB lineage: Bacteria > Planctomycetota > UBA11346 > UBA11346 > UBA11346 > JANQLF01. The sequence goes on along the minus strand of JANQLF010000177.1, from coordinate 9,397 downwards.
AACGGCACATCCGTGGGCATGAATTCCAATGACACGCCATGGCCGAAAGAAAAACACCGCAGTGGTCGGGTAGTTTTTGATACCGTTTATACACCACTTGAAACACGTTTATTATTAGACGCGCAAGCAGCAGGTTCTTATCCTATTTGCGGTTTATCTATGTTTTTAATCCAGGCCTACCAACAATTCGAACGCTGGACCAACACCATGGCGCCGGAGTCAGCGATGCGTCGTGTGGTTTTAGAAAGCTTAGGTTTGGATCCGAATATGTTTGGCAACGTCGGTAAAAATACGACTGCTTGCTGGAATAACTGATGTTTTGGGGGCTCCTGCCCCCAGGCCCCCCGCTTGACTTTGTCGTTCCTATTTTTTCTACGAAAAAATTCAGCCAATATATGGCTGATCGGCACTCGGCGTCAGCAGAACCGTTATGCATAGTCGACGTCCGGAGCCTGAGCGCTGCTCGGCTCTCACAGATTCGACTTCATACCACTTCTATCATGTTGAGTTCGATGAGTTTGTTTAGGGTTACCTCAGCGCCGTAAGCTGCGTCTTCGTAGGGAATTCTGTAATTCCAGGATTCGTATTTGGCGATCTCGTCAAAAACGAATAGATTATTTTCCACCATACAATTTACCAAATCACCTTCACGACTATCGTCAAGGTCGTCAATATGACCGATTATTTTAAATTTAGTATTTTTATCAAATGGCATGTGCTTACCGCATTTTATTTACTTTTTCACTTAACGCTAAGACACGTAACATGGTAAATGCCAAACCAAGCATAGAAAAACCTGTGAGTAAGGAAATTATAAAACCCATTGGCGCATTTAATTGGAACAAACACATTATAAGTGAAATAATCCCTAATACAGCTGCGCAGATCGCACCTATAATAATACAAACTACCGAAAACTTTCCTTCATCCAAACCCGGTTGTACAAATGACTCGGAGATGCCTTTCACATCAATGTCTGGCAATTCAAAACCACAGTGATCGCACTTGATCGCTGTTAATTCAATGAGCTCTTCACATTTTGGGCATTTTCTCATGTTCTCTCTAATTTTCTCCACCCAAAAACGGCGAAGCACCTTCGCCCGTTTCATGCCAGTGTTCAAAATGTTCAAGATATTCTGCGAGCGCTGGGTTTTCTTCGGCACTAATTTTTAAATAGTCTTCAGCTTTAGCGACAATTTCTTGTTCGCGATCAATGCTGATTTCACCTTGCAAGACTAAGCTGCGTAAAAATACGAAATAGGTATCCAAAGCATCACACTGACAGTAATTATCAATACGCACATGCTCACCAGCATTCCATAAATCTTGAACCATATCGCCTTTGGTGTCTATTTTTCCTGGTTTGCCAAGTAAGGTGGCACATAAGTTTAATCCGCCATTGATACGTGCTGCTCCAAAATTGGAAAATAAATCAAGCAGGTCCATGTGTGCTTTGGTATTATAGCGATTACGAGCCTGATCCCACTTATTACCTGCAAACCACGATTTAATTGAGTAACCATAACGGTAAGCAGCTAATTCCATAACTGGAATATCAAAAGTTCGACCGTTAAAGGTCACAAAGCACGGACAACCATAATGCTGCCAGCCCTGCCAAAATAATTTGGTGATTATTTGCGGACGAAATTCTGGGGCGTCTAAACTGGTTAAGCGAATTAATTCGTAATTGTCATCAACTAAAACTAAAGCAACGGATACCGGTAGTTGAAACGTATGCGGGATGAAGTCCGTGCCTTTTTCTTCGATTAATTGCGCGCGGTATTTTTCGATGGCTTGATCAGGTGTTAATTCGGGTTCGTCGGGGTAGCGAATGCGTTGGACCAAACGGCCGTCGGCGACGGTTTCGATGTCAAAGACTAGGTATTTTGGTTTGTCGGACATGAGTGCGTTGATTGTGCTAGATTGGGGGTTGAAACAAGTTCAACGCTCACATGCGGGCAAGATGCCCGCGGTCCCAGGAACACACTCCCTTTCAGTAAATTTTATCTCTGTTTATCCGTGTCCATCTGTGGTTCTAAAATTATTTGCGGACGTGGACGTCCGCGCTCCCAGCATTAAAAAACCCGGCTCTTTGCAGAACCGGGTTTTTATTTTTGGTTTAACGCCTGATTACTCGAATGGGTTATCTTTGTAATCAGAGTGCCAGTTTTGTGCTGGTTGCTTCATCGCATCAACACCCGCGAAAGCCATAACGATAGCTAAAGCCAAAGCAACGGTGGTGAGAATGGTGATGAGCATGAATGCTTTTTCGTCTGTCATGTTAATACCTCTCTCTCAGCCTTAGTAAAAGAGCCTGTTTTGAGCAGCATCAGCCAACTCAACTTTGAGACCTTCTTTGTTCCAAGACTTCGGATCGATGACACAGGCAACCATGTCTGGGAATACTTTTTGTGCGCGTACTTTAACCACGTACTTGTCGCCACGGTAGATGACGAATTCAGTGCCTTCCTGAACTTTTTCATCACCACCAACAGTGAGCATAACTAAGTGCTGTTCGTTGGTTGCTGGGTCGATGCGAACTGCAGCAACAACACCAGTGATAACGCGAGAGTCTTTCACCTCGTCGCCAGTGATGTAGCGATGCACTTCTGGGTAATCACGCTTCACTAAAGCCAACTGAGCGTCTTTGCGCTCCATAGAAGCTTCCATTTTGTGGATGCTTTCATTGGCCTTAGTTAAATCAGTGTGCAAGTTGTTGACGTCGTCTTCAACTTCAGAGAGCTTCACGTTTAATTGGAAAGCAACTGCACGCGCAACTTGAGCGATGTGATTTAATTCACTCGCACGTTTACGCGCTAAACGCAGAGACTCTTCCAAGTCGGTGATGCGCTCGTTTTGAGCAAGAATGCGGTCGTTTTGTTGAGCAATAGTCAACTCTTTGGCCGCCAATTCTTCTTCTTTGGTTTTGTTATCGCTCAACAAGCGATCATTTTCCGCAGAAAGCGATTGGATCTGTTGAGTAGAACTGGCCAATGCAGCTTCGGCGATGGCACGGTCCAAACTTTCTTTCTTAACCTCATCTTTGAGGGTTTTGTTTTGACCGACTAATTTATTTGTGTCCATCACCCAACGACGTTTCCAGTTTTCACCCACTGCGTAAAGCATCATGGCTGAAACCAAGAAGGTCACGGCGAGTATCAAATTGAGAATAGTCAGGACTTTGGTTGCTGTATTCATGTCCTAATGACTCCTGAGCTTATTGCTGACCATTACCAGGCGCTAATACATTCAGACGCTGGTTAGATTGAAAGGTGTTAAGATCGCTAGTATTTAATCCACTAGCGCGACCGACAGCGCTTGCTGCTTCTTTACGTACTGATCGGTCATCATGTTTTAATGCTTTGGCTAAGATGGCTTGAGAACTTTCAGTTGTTGGATCCAACAAACCGATGGCGTAGACGAAAGCAACGCGTAACGGAACTGACATTTCACCATCTAAGGTATTGTAAACATCATTAATTTGTTCGATGCTGCCTTGCGAGCCGCTGTGACCCAAGGCTTTTAATGCCTCAATGCGAATCACATCGCTGCGTGCAGCTAAAGTACCGAGCAGTGCAGATATAATTGCATCTGATTGCAGGTCGTAAAAGGTGTGCTCGTTATTAATAGAAGCGAGTGAGGTTGCAGCGCGCAATGAAATGTCTTCGCGCAAGAAACGATTCAGTGATGGCATTTCTGCATCAGCAGTAGCGGTGTCGATAGCACCACCCATTTCAACGCCGTTATAAGGACGCTTCACAAAGCCAGTCACTTTACCATCAAAGGCATTTTGAATTTCAACTGCCAAGGCATCTTGCTCTGGAAGAGAAATAAATACTGGCATACCGGCCAAACGTGGGCTGGCTTTTAATTTTTCGATTAAGGTATCTGGGCGTTGCTCAGGAACGTTGATGATGCCACCGTGCTCGTTACGCAAAGTTGGGATCATGTCACCAGCAATGATAATTGCATCTTTTACTGGAGTTTCTTGTAAGCGCTGCATGGCTTCAAAACCATCTTTGGCAGTTGCAACCAAGAAGCCTTTTTCGAGCAATGCACGACGGCCAGCGTTGCGGTGACGATAGTCAGGCTCAACTAAGAGCACAACTTTCATACCCCACTCGCCAACAGCTTGTGATAATAAAGGTATAACTTTATCTGCACCGAAGAACTGCAGGTTTGGATCCAAGTGTGCTAAAGTAATAGCGGCTTGGTAAGCAATAGTACGTTCTGGGTGATCAAGTGCGGCTACCAAAACGGTACCGGCTTTATCACCAGCAAGGCCATCTTTTTCACCTGGAAGAATTTCTTTAGCGCGTGCTAACCAGTGATCTTGCAAGGTGCGCATGATAAAGTTAGCAACGTCGTAACGCTCAGAGACAACGCTTTGTTGTACGGCACGGCATAAGTGCTCAGAGCCAAACATAATGACGCGGTCGATCATTTCTTCGAGCGCTTTTTTGCGTTCGTCCAAAGCTGCTGCTGCTTCTTCTGGATGTTCAACTGGTGTGGTGCGTTCTTTTGCTAATTGAACGCGTAAGTCTGTTTCAACAATTTGACCCGCTAAGCTTGCAGCCAAAAGTGGCATATATGCAGCATAATCAGGATAATAGCTGGCAGCTTTAAATAAGGTTTGCTCAGCCATCAACTCGTTCCACGCATAGTTTGGTACGCGTGCATATTCGAGTTCTTTCTTTTCACTGTTCCAATCCCAAACCAAACTTTCGTTAGCAATCATTTCGTCACGAACATCACCACCATCGCGGAAGTAACGCAGCGCGTTGCCAAAGTAGAGTACTGATGCTGGTTCAATATCAGCAGTGCCTAATGTTGCCGAAATAACTTTAATGGCGTTGTTACAAACGCGACGAACCGTTTCAGAAGTACCTTCCTCAATTAAGAGTTGTTGCAGACGAGCGAGTGAACGAACGTCACCAATGTCTGACAACGATACTATTGAGCCAAGAACGATGCGCTCATCAGATGAATCTAATGCAGCGATTAATGGAAGCACAGCGCGGTGGCGCATGTGCGTAATGGCGGCACGTGCATAAACGCGCGAGTCATCTTCTTGACCACTCTTCATTAATGCAAGCAATGCAGGAATGGCACGCGGACCAATCGCCACCAATTCACGTGTAGCAACTAATCGCTCTTCTTCTGTTTTGGTTAATTTAGTAATTAATAATTCTTGGTACTGACGAGTGTAACGTAAATCTTTTTTATAAATATGGGCGCGGCGTAAGATTTCTTTCATAACGTCTTCAAGTTCAGCACGCTCACTTAATTTGAGCATGTAACGATCACCGACTGCTAAGTAAAATTCATATAATAAGCGGTTTTCTGGATCGAGCTTTAATGCATCGCGTGCACGAATGGCTGCTTCTTTATAGCGGCCAACACGCGCTTCATTAATAGCTTCTGATAAAAGCTCTCGGGCTTGGTCTTCTGGCTCTCCTACGCCAATTTCGGAGGCCTGTACTTGCACGCCATAAACGGCCAAAAACAGCAAGCACAGCATGTTAAGCAACGATATTCGCATCAATCAATCCACCTGCTAAGCATAAAGACGGTACACCACCAAAGGTGCACAACCTTGTAAGGAGCGACACCATCCCCAATTACTCGTTGAAGGACAATACTGGAAGCACAACCCTGCATGGGGTGTATGACAAACCGGACACTTCAATTTTTTCGCATAATTTGTAAATTTATTATTGATATAGTATCTTAAATACTTTATTTAGAATGACTTATACTTAATGATTTTGAGAAATTAGGATCAACAGCGTGATGATTTCGTAGAGAAATTGTGAGACACGCAACGCCCATTTGACCGTGCAAGTGTTTGATACGCAATGATTTAGCTTTTTTGCTCAAAATTGGCTTAATTGATGCTACAGCACCCCCTTCTTGTCCACTATCAGCAGCAGCATAGCGTTGGCGCCCATACAGGAGTTTTGCATGTCAGCACTTGAGCAGATCGTAAAAATGTCGAATACCACTGGTCGCCCAGAACTGGATTGCGTCATTTTAGGCGAGGGCAATACCTCAATTGCAGTCGACGACGAAACCTTTTATGTCAAAGGTAGTGGTTGCTCGTTAGAGACCATGGATGCCTATGATTTTGTGCACTTAAATCGCCAAACCATTTTATCATTACTAGATAAAGATGGTGTTAGCGAAGATGAATTAAAAGCTTGTTATGAATCAGCAAAATTAGATCCCCACCAAAAGAAACGCCCGAGTGTTGAAACAGTTTTTCATGCATTAGCACTGAGCTACGACGGCGTTGATGTCGTTGTGCATACGCATGCGACTGCTGTGAATATGCTGACTGTTTCACCGCAATGGCGTGAGCATTTAGCGGGACGTTTATTCCCCGACGAAGCTGTTGTTCTTGGCCGCGATTCGGTTTTTGTTCCTTACGTCGATCCCGGTGTGGTTTTAGCTAAAGCTATTAAAAAAGGCATTGATGATTACATCAATACATACGGTGAAGTACCTAAAGTCATCTACATGCAAAATCATGGTGTTATTGCCCTTGGCCGTAATCCAACCGAAGCGATGAATATCACCGCTATGGCCGTGAAAGCAGCACGCATTCGCCTTGGTGCCATTCAAGCCGGTGGATTTACCTGCTTGGATGAATCAACAATTGAGCATCTACTCGGTCGTCCAGACGAAAAATATCGCCAACAAGTGCTTGCATAAATATGCACCTGCATCCGCGACTACTCATTTCCATTATTTTTTGTGCATGCCTTTTTACTGCTTGCGACAACAACGAGCCTAGTTCTGAAAAATCCAGTAACGATCACAATCACAGCTATGCCGAATTAGGTACTGACCATAAACTTGGGAAATTACAAATTGGAAATGTTGGCTTTATCGTCCATCAATTTGGTGAGGTGGTTGGTCAACAAAAAGGCGTATTCACTCTTAAACTCGACAACGGTTCAATCAGCGAAGTGCGCATTTGGGTTGGACAAGCAGATGAACAAAATCCCATAAAACAGCTCCTCATCTTTAACGAAGAAAAAAATGAATATCACGGCCACGCAGAATTACCTGGAACAATCAACGATAAAACCGCGCTCTGGGTTGAGCTCACCAACAAAAACAAACGCGTGACCAAGGGTCAAATTCCACTGAAATTATAAGCTAGGTGCTCAGCTCTGGGATTGAAAGTGGCCCACCGTATCAAGACTAGGGTATCAACACTGAACGGAGCCCAATGCCACCTGATCAGTTTGATCAACCCGCCAGCGAAAAACGCTTACATCGCCTGTTTCCATTTTTGGGTTTCTGGCAGGGCCGTTCTACGCTCACTGCGGATATCATCGCCGGCATTACGGTTGGTCTGGTCCTAGTTCCACAGGCAATGGCCTACGCAGCACTGGCCGGCATGCCGCCTGCCACCGGTTTATATGCGGCATCATTTGCCTGTATCATGGGCGCACTCTTTGGACGTTGCGCTCAATTAAATACCGGTCCAGTGGCAATGACATCATTATTGACCTTTGCTGCTGTAGCACCGTTAGCCGCAGGGCAGGGTGAAGAAGTTTATTTCGCCCTGGCTGCAGTTCTGGCAATTCTGGTTGGCGTCATTCGCATTATCGTTGGACTCTGTCGCGGCACGGCATTAGTCAGTTTGGTTAGCCAGCCGGTCTTAGCCGGATTTACTGCTGCTGCGGGCATTACCATCGCCTCAACACAAATTCCTCAATTTTTCAACATGGAACAGGAGTATGCAAATCCGGTATTTAATGTAGCGCATGCGATTGTTCATATTGCAGATGCCCACATGCCGAGTCTCGCCTTGGGTTTTGGCACCTTGCTGGTGATGATACTGTTAAAAAAGTTTGCCCCGAGATTACCCGGTCTGCTTATTGGTTTAATTGGTGCCGGCCTCGTCAGCTGGCTGATTGATTTTGAACAAATGGGCGGACGCATTGTTGGAAACTTGCCAGCTGGTTTACCGCAATGGGCATTACCTGAATTTGAATGGCACATGGTTCCTAATTTACTTGGCGGTGCAGTGCTGGTTGTGGTTATCGGACTTCTCGAAGTCATGACGGTTACCACCGCAGCCGAACGCAGCAGTGGCAAACGCACCGATTTAAATGGCGAAATGATTGGTCAAGGCATTGCCAGTTTAACCGCAGGGGTTACCCATGGTTTTCCAGTCAGCGGCAGTCTTTCGCGCAGCAGTCTGAATACGATGGCTGGTGCACGCACCGGTTTCTCCTCAGTGGTCAGCGGATTTATTGTAATTTTTACTTTAATCTTCCTGACACCCCTTTTGCGCCCCCTGCCCTATCCTGCTCTCGCCGCAGCCATTGTCATGGCGGTGTCGGCGCTCATTCGCCCACGCGATTTAATCAATGCATTCCGTGTCCGGCGTCTGGATGGTATTGCCGGTCTTTTAACCTTTACCGTCACTATCATCGCCGCACCAGACATGACCCTCGGCATTGCCTGCGGCGTCGGTTTTTCGGTGTCATGGATTTTGGTTTCGATTATGCGACCGCGTTGCGAAGTTTTACAATGTGTCGATGAGCATTGGGTACGCTGTGAAAACCCAACGCAGCATAAAAAATCCTGTGTTATTCGTATTGATGGACGCGCGGTGTTTTTAAACGTGCAGCACCTGCGCAGCTTTTTTGCCCAAGTACTCAACAGCATGGATAATGATGGAACATTAATCCTCTATGCAGCCGGTATTAATCATCTAGACGCAAGCGGAGCAGCTTCGATTGCTGAACTCGCTGAATATCTTAAGGGCAATGGCGGAGAATTAATAATAAGTGGCGCAAAAATAGACCTACGGCAGGTTGTGGCCAATCATCCGGTATTGGCAAAACTGCGCCAGACACCAGACATCGACTGTGCGCTGCAAGATCTGGATCATGCTTCCAGCGAAGCAGATGCGCAAAACGACGCCTGATGCGTTTATTTCCTGAAATACAGAATGTTAATTTCGTTCCCAGGATGCGCCGTCTTTACTATCTTTAATAACAATACCAATTTCAGCGAGGCGATCACGAATTTGATCAGACATCGCAAAGTCACGATTGGCGCGTGCTTGCTGACGGACATCTAATAAAATACCCATTATTTTATCAGATTCATCACTGTGAATATCTGTTGCAATACCAACACGCTCATCTTCCTGAAAAAGGCCCAGCGTACGCCCACAGTCACGCAACATTGTTAATACCATTTTTTGGCTATCGCTGTCACGTTTGCGAGCGATTTGAGCCAAACTAAACAACTGACTAATTGCTGCACCGGTATTGAAATCATCATCCATAGCTTCGCAGAATTTATCACGAATAGCTTTCACCTCATCGTCAACTGGTTGATGAAGTGGCGGTACAACTGTTGGCTGGGC
>JANQLF010000311.1 GCA_028280785.1 Planctomycetota bacterium | reverse complement strand
GCTTTCTTCTTGATTAGGTAAGATAACAATTGATCGCTGACTGCTCTTTTCGAGAGCCAGACCCGGCTTCATTAATAGCGCTTGTTCTTTTTTGAAGCTGAACTCAGCACCATCTTCGTAAACCAAAGTGATATCTTCGTCCAATATTTCGCCAGAATGTAAAATGCTCGGTTGTTGTGCTAAGGCGCTGCTCTGGCGCAGATTATCGCGCAGCCAAAATGGCGCACCGCCCTGAGCCCAAAATTGATCGTTACCGCGTAAATCTTTCGAAACAACAATAATGAAACCATCACCTACACGACAACGTGCGGCAATCATGTGTTCATCAAGATGTAAGAGCGCTTCGCAGGAGGCAGCATTATTAAAACAGGTAATTTTTTCAAAATCAAAGGCAGCAAAGCTGCGTGAAATAACAGCGTCTTGACTGACAATTTTTCCGCTTTGCGGCATTTCTTTAATTTGTAAATCGGGGCATAATTCTTGAAGAGCTTTATGCTGCTCTAATAAATCTGACCAAGCGAATAAAACGCCACCTTGTTGTGTCCATTTCAGGATGCGTTCCATGTTGCCGACTTCTGAATCAATGAGCACTAAACCTTGTTTTGGCAGGGGTTCCGTATGCAAACGGGCGGGATCGACTTGGCGATAATCTAATTGTTCATGGGCTGCATCGACAACTGCTGCTAAATATCCAAATTGTTGTTGCACAACCAAGCACGGTACCGCAGCCCGCACATCAACGGAAATATGTAAGCTATTATCGTAAGCAAGTCCTTCATCTTTAAATGTGATTTGTAAATCATGGCGACCAGCTGGTAGTGGTGGAACAGAAACTTGCATCGGGTCTTGAACGGTAATTGGACTTGGGCTACCACCGTCGATACGTAGTTGGGCAATTTCTTCCGTTTGTCCATTTAAAATAATTTGAAATTGCTGGGCCTGTGAGGCAACAAAATCGGGCAGTGTAGGTATATCATGAACATAGGCATTATTTTGCTGTGAACCGACCTGCCAACGCGAAATTTGATAAACACTATTTTCTAACGTTTTAATTATCGCGGTGCCGTCATCTTGGCGAAAATCAGAAACACAGAGTAGCGTAGAATGTGGACGCAGCTTGCTGGTGATCACTGATAACGAGGCTTCTTCTAAGGCACGGCTCAATCCGCCGGGTAAATAATCTGAATCAATCTGTTGGAGTGAGCGCAGCGCGCTCTGGCTGTCACCGTCGCTGATAATACTGGTCTTGTGACCAACGGTAATAATGCAAACCCGATCCTGCTTGAATGGTTTTTCGCGTAATTGATTTTTTATGTCTTGTAAAGGACCGTTGCTATCTTGGTCATTGGCCATCGAGGCGCTGACATCGATGAGAATGACGAGATCACCGCCATCAGACCACAGGCCCCAATGTGGGCGCGAGACGGCGAGTGCGAGGAGGGCGATAATCGCGCAGCGCATAAGCAGTAAGAGGAGGTTGGTGATTTTGTAGCGACGCTGAGCGGCGTGGAGTGCAGCTTGTAACCAGCGCATGGCTGCCCAAGGGCGTGGCCGTGGTTTTTGACGAAGTAGGAGGTGAATAATAATTGGCGCCGAAACGGCAACTAAGCCCCATAACAAAAACGGATTCAAAAAGCTAAACACGGACATGTTTTAGATCTCAAGGTGTCGGGCACCAGCCCCGAGAAGAGACGTCATACTGGCGTGCTTGATTGCCTACGAATTTGCCGCTATAGCAGATGCATGAGCGACCTAAGTAACCGAGATTTAGAGGTTTTGTGGCACCCATGCAGTCAAATGCGCGATTATGAGCAATTTGAGCCTGTTGAAATCTACAAAGCCAAGGGTTCCTACCTCTACACAGAAGATGGTTCCAAGATTTTGGATGCGATCTCAAGTTGGTGGTGCAAATCGCTCGGACATTGTCATCCGCACTTACAATCTGCGCTCGTCGAGCAAAGTCAGAAGTTCGAGCAGGTCATTCTCGCCAATACCACCAATGCTGGTGTGGTACGTTTATGTGAGCGCATGCTCAATATGGCTAATGGTCACCCATCTTCGACGTGGGATGCCCAATCGTCTGGGCTTGAAGACGGACATTACCAAAAAGTATTTTTCGCTGATGGTGGTTCGTCAGCCATGGAAATTGCCATGAAGATGGCGGTCCATGCGCAGGGCCAACGTGGTCAAACAAAGCGTCAAAAATTCATGGCCTTAAAAAATGGTTATCACGGCGAAACCGTTGCAACGTTGGCAGTTGGTGACTGCGGTCTCTATGGCGATCCGTATCGTCATTTAATGTTTCCGGTTACGATGATCGACGCTATTCCGTATCGCAGCGGCCCGCAGGATCCCAAGTGGATGGACTGTAGCGCTGAATGGCCGGCGATAGAGAAACAATTAAATAAAGAAAAAGATTCGCTTGCGGCAATTGTTTATGAGCCGATTTTACAAGGCGCTGGCGGTATGTTGGTTTATTCGCCTGATTTAATTAAGCGGATGCGTGCTTGGGCTGATGCGAATGATGTCTTTTTAATTGCCGATGAAATTGCTGCGGGTATGGGCCGTTGTGGAACGATGTTGGCTGGGCACTTAGCTGAAGTCAACGCAGATTTTTCTGTTTTATCTAAAGGCTTAACCAGTGGTGTACTACCATTATCAGCAGTATTAACAACTAACAGCATTTATGAATGTTTCCTCGCTGATTACACCGAATTAAAAGCCTTTATGCATTCCAATACCTATACTGGTAATGCTCTGGCGGTAGCCGTTGCAAACGCTGCTTTGGATGTCTACGCGTCAGAAAACATCATGCAACACGTTGAACGTATGCATCCATTGATGATGAAAGCCTTAGAGAGTTTAGTCGAACAGCGCAATGATTTATATAATTTACGTGGCATCGGTATGATGGCAGCAGTCGATATCCGCCAGGTCAGCGGTGAGCCGTACGATTGGAAATTCCGCACTGGGTACAGTGTTTTTCAACAAGCGATTAAATTAGGCGCATGGCTGCGACCGCTCGGTGATACGATGTATTTATTTCCACCGTTAAATGTCACTGATCACGAGCTCTTGGAAATTATTCATATTTTGCGTAAGAGTTTGAAAGTGGTTTTGGATCGTAACAGAGATACGCTTTATACTGATTAGCTCTTTGTTTCGAGGGCTCTGGTCCACGGTAACATAAAGTTACCTGTTCTTATGCCGAAGAGCATGCCTATGCTCTTCTAAATGCTTTCGCATTTGCATAATTCACCTCGAGCTCCCCGCTTCTCGGTCGAAAACTATTTTTGCTTTGCAAAAATTATGGCCAAATAGGCCATATCGTTTTCTCTGTCGTCGCCTGAACAGGCCAAGCGAGCGAAAGGAATGGCAGCAGTTAACAGTCATGTCACTGCAGATAAGGTGTATGCGATTTTGCTAGTGGCTAGTGGCTAGTGGCTAGTGGCTAGTGGCTAGTGGCTAGTGGTTTATTTTGAACGTAGCTCTTCGAACATTTTAAACCAAACGATTTGTAATTCGCAGAAGACGCGCAGTGCTACAAGCAAACAAATTGTGGCAAAAACCCAAATCAAGTGTGAATACCACGGCAACTCAATTGGCATGCAGTCTGCGGTGCAGTATTGTTTATACCACATGAAAATAGATCCACAAATAATGGATATACTGCCAGCAATATAAAATAATTTAATCAGTAGTGGTGTGATAAATAAGGTAAAGTCGAAAAATGATGCTTTGCCTTTGTGCTTGGGATCGACGATAATCGAGTCGCGAATTTTAGGCATATTTACCTGAGGCCGAGCGCTTTAACTTTATAACGCATTTGTCTAAAACTAATGCCCAGTTTTTTTGCAGCTTCTGTCATATTAAAATCGGTCGCTTCTAGTGCGGCTTTGACTAACTGCCGTTCGGTATTCATGCATTCGGCTTCGAGGTCGATGCTTTCACCTTGGCGAATGCGTTCGCACATCGCTTCAACACTGTTATCAGGTAATCTCTCTAAAGCGCCATCGGGATCAGAATGTTTGCGTAAGGCGTGCGAGCTTGATAACGAGCGCCACATGCCGGTGACGGTTGTATCCAAATCACCGAAGAGTGATTCGATTTGAATGTCGCCGTCTTCGGTTAAGGCAACACCACGTTGAATGCGATTATCGAGTTCACGAATATTCCCTGGCCAATTATAACGTTGCAGGGCTGACATCGCGTCTTTGGTAAAATTACCAACGCCACGGCGCAGACGCACAGCATGACGTTTTAATAAATGCCCGGCTAATAGAGGAATGTCTTCATTGCGATCGCGTAGGGGGGCGAGTTCCATCGAAATAATGGCGAGGCGATAATAGAGATCTTCACGGAAGCTACCGGCTTTTACCATTTCTTGTAAATTACGATTAGTTGCCGCTACAACACGTACGTCGCAGTGCTGCACTTCGCGACCGCCAACCGGCATATATTCGCCGGATTCGAGAACGCGTAATAATTTGACTTGGGTATTTAAGGAGAGTTCGCCGACTTCATCAAGAAACAGTGTGCCACCATTGGCTAATTCAAACATACCGGGACGATCGTCGATGGCTCCTGTAAAGGCTCCTTTTTTGTGACCGAACAATTCGCTCTCTAATAGTGTCTCGGTTAGAGCACCTGAATTAATACGGACAAAAGGACCGTCGCTGCGCAAGGAATGATAATGGACTGCGTGTGCGCAAAGTTCCTTACCCGTGCCGCTTTCACCAGTTATTAAAATGGTCGCATCAGTGGTACTGACTTGCTCGATCATTTTTTGTAATTCTTGGATAACGCTACTTGAACCGATAATGTGTATGTGATCTTCTTGGTCACCAGATTCACTATTCATCTGGCGTTGATCCCAAGCATTCAGCGCTCGATTAATCATGCTGCGTACGACATCATTATCGAATGGTTTGCGTATAAAATTATAAGCGCCACAGCGCATCGCAGAAACGGCTGAATCCCATTCAGCAAACGCGGTCATGATAATCGATACGACTTGTGGAAATTCTTTTTGGCATTGCTCAATCAATTGCAGGCCGGTTAAACCGTCCATGCGCATATCGGTAAGCATGACTTGGATCTGATCATTTTCAGCCAAGAGAGAGAGCGCTTCTTTGCCGCTGCCGGCAGTGAGGACATCGTGACCATCGCGGCGTAAAGCCACGGTTAACATTTCACGTAGGCTTTCTTCATCATCAACGATTAAAACTGCACTCATGAACTATGGTTTAAGCCCTGACACGCACTCCTGCAAGTAGTGCTTGCCATTTACGCAGTAGTAAGGGACACAGTTTGTTTATTTGATCGGATAGCTGATCGGCTTGGATTGCTGATTTAAGCTCTCGAGGACAATGCTACGCACGTTTGTTGGTGGTAAGTCTTTGCTGCGCAGTTCGATGATGTCTTCATTCAACTCATGCGTGACAATCGGTGAACGCCAAATGATTTTTTTCTGTGCGTCGTAGCCAATTAATTTCATGTCGGTTATCGCTTTACGGAACCAGCTATGTTCGACATCGTTCATACCAATTTGTAAATCGAGATGCTTGGCTTTAGCAGTGGCTTTTAATTGCAAATCGAGTTGCGGCGCTGTCACTTCGGCCAATTCAGCTACTTCGGCGTCAGCTTCCTCTTCGGCAGGCGCACGACCAAGTAATTCTTCGTTCGCTTCAATCATGCCGCGCAAAATGGCTTCTTGCGATTTCACTTCTTTGTCTTTGGTCTTGGCAACTGCTTCACGAACTTTTGCATTATCTTTCATGTTATTACGCGCTTCATCGAGCGCATCTTGCAATTCTACTGTATCAACGCTCGGTTTGGCTTCGGCGACTTGATCAGCGGCCATTGCTGCGTCACCGAAATTACCTTGCATACCACCATCAGCGACAGCCGCTTCTGCTTTCATGTCTGACTTAGCGAGTTGCGGTCCTTGAGCTTTGGATTTTTTGCGACCAGTCATTAATTTTTCTTCGGCGCGCATGCCACCTTGTTTTGCTTCTGCCGAACGACGTGCACGTGCATGTTCTGGCGCTCCTGGTGTACTTTCATCAGCAGCACCTTTTTTAGCTGGAGCGACGGCAATGACTTGTGCTGGGGCAGCGTCATCAAGCGGTTCAATTTCAACGAGATTATCGGCACCAGCTGCAGCACCTTCTGTCCGCTTCATTTGTTTATTTGGTGCAAAATTTTTATCCGCGTCTTTGAGCGCTAATTCTTTCGATGGTAACTTTTGTCGATCAATGCGTTCGTCTAACGTCGACATTGACTCTTCGGCCAGTGGTTGATCTGATTTAAATGCATCGGGCGATGCTTTGCGTTGCTCATGTTCTGGCGCATTTTTTTGCATGTCGTCAGTGACAGTGCTGACTTCATTAGATTGTGGCGCAAATTCTGATTGAGTGCCACCAGCAGTATAAATGGCAATAAATGTTATGGCCAAGCACGCAGCGAGTGCAGCGGCTGAACTAAAAATTGGAAATAACAAATTAGGTTTTGCTGTGTTTGTTTGTTGCTGTGGAATTTGTTGTAATTGTTCGCGCAGTGCCGCTGGCATTTCTTGCTTCGGCATTGTCTTAATCGAATCACGAACGGCCTGTTCTTCTTTTAATAATTGCACGAGCTCATCGCCGTGCTCAGCAACAGCAGCTTGCCAGGTTTGTTCATCGATTATTTCATCTAAATAATCATAGACTAAATCAAAGAGCAGGTCATTCATGACAGTAAGCCTCCGATTTGATCTGCGCCGACATTGTTTTCGATAATAGTACGCAGTGCTTTGCGCGCACGACTGAGTCGACTTTTCACCGTGCCTTCGGCAATATCCAAGAGCGATGCGATGTGTGCATAATCATGTCCGTCAAAATCACGCAAAAGAATTATCTCGCGTTGTTCATCATCGAGTTCCTGCAAAGCACCTTGGACAATGTTTTGCATTTCGTTTTGCTGCATTTGTGAACCGGGATCATCTTGATGACCAGGATCATGCATTTCATGCGGGTCGCTGGCGATGGGTTTTTTACGCTTGCGAATATCGATAGCGCGATTGCGAGCGAGACGATAAATCCAGGTATAAAAGCTGCTCGCACCGTCGAACTGGCTGAGCCGTTCGTAGGCGCGGACAAAAGCTTCTTGTGTGAGTTCACTGGCCATATCGCTGTTACCGTTGCACATCTGTAAGAGCATGTTGAACAATCGTTCACTGTAGCGGTCGATCAAACTGGCGAATGCGGTTTGATCACCGTCTTGTGCTCGACGCGCCAGCTGGCGGTCATCCTCCAGTGCTGCGCTGTCCTTCATGCTGTTCACTTATTCAGACGATTGGCCGGACGTGGAGTTCCCATTTACTATAAACGGTTGTTCCATACTACAGTTAGACCAAAGACGAAATAGCTGTCATCAGGCAGATGATCCCTGTCATCATCCATGATCCAGTAGTGGTATTCGCCACTCAGATTGATCCAGGTTTTTTCCCATGGCAGCGGCAGGGTGAGTTCGACCCCGAGTTCTAAGGTGGTGAGTCCAGGGTCGTCATGACCAGTCCATGCGGAATGGAAATCACCATCACCAAAGTTAATGACCTGCCAGGCAAAAAGATCAAATGGGCTATTTTGGTAAAACTCGCGCAAGCCGATAGAGCCATACATGCCGTACTCATCGTTCACATCAAAATCGATAGAACCGCCGACTTCGAGGCCTTCCCAAGGCAGTAAATACCAAACGTCGAAACCGAACCAGGTTGGTTCTTCAACGCTAGACGGTAGCGATGGATACATGCTCATTTCGAGGTGCGGAATGACTTGGAAAAATTCTTCTTTTTCGAATAAATAATCTAAACGCAGGCGAATCTCAGTATTATCACCAGCCTCAACTGCACGGTCATCATCATCGGCCATGGCAATCCAACCTTCACCGGTCAGACCAAAGTTATTAAAACGTCCACCGGCTAATGCGTAGATGACGGGCTCAGTACTGCGGGCGCCGCCTTTATCAATTTGCTGGCTGAGGAATCCACCGCGCAGGGTCAGGTAATCCGGACCGAGTTGTAGATTTTGTTCAACGCCGATTAATGGCAGGGCAGTAAGGAGGAGTAGGCTGAGCTTCGCAATGAGATTCATAGGTTTTCATCCTTTGATGAGCGAGAGAGTAGGTCTTCTATCGCTTCTTGTAAGGGCTTTTTGTCCCAGAGCACAGCAGTGACTTGTTCGGCTACGGGTAATTCTACCTGATGAGCGGCGGCTAATTGTACTGCTGCACGACAAGTCCAGGCACCTTCAGCCACCATGTTGCTACCCGCTAAGATGTCTTCGACGCTCACGCCCTTACCTATTTGTTCACCGAGTGAACGGTTGCGGCCGTAAGGGCTATAGCAGGTAGTCAGCAAATCACCCATGCCAGCGAGTCCAGCAAAGCTTGCTTCCTGAGCGCCGAGTGCGCGACCAAGTCGACGCATTTCGGCGAGACCTCGAGTAACCAAGGTTGCTTTAATGTTATCACCGAGCTGCATGCCATCGCCGATACCAGCGGCAATGGCCACCACATTTTTCAAAGCGCCACCAAGCTCAACACCGATGACATCATTGGAGGTGTAAATGCGAAAATTAGTTTGATGACAGGCTTCCACGACGTTTTGCGCCAGGGTGTCATTACTCGCCGCGCAGACCAGTCCGGCCGGCAAGCCTTTGGCAACTTCTTCAGCATGGCTCGGTCCAGATAAAACGGCAAAGGGGCGTGTGCCGAGTTCGCGTTCGATTATTTCACTAATGCGTGCGTGTGATTCCTGTTCCAAGCCTTTGCTTAAAGAAACAATGGCTGCACGACTGTTAATATGATCGCGTAACGACGTTGCCATCTGGGCACTGTGTTGTGTTGGCACTGCCCAAAAAATTAAATCATAATCTTGTAAAGCTGCCGCGTCATTACTGACCTGAATATTTTCTGGTAATGTAATATCACTGAGTAATTCATGCTGACGCGATGATTGAATAGTTGTGCATTTTTCTGCGTTGCGACCGTATAAAAAAATCTGCTGATCGGTGTGCTTGCGGGCGATGGCAATCGCCGTTGCTGTGCCCCAGGTACCGGTACCAACGAGCGCGATCTTCATTAATTAATTAGAGACCTGTGCAGAGGCTTCTTTCAGATCTTCACCGTTATCGTTCTCGTCAGTATCGTTATCATCAACGAGCTCACCTTGATTTGGATCTGATTCGCGTGCTTTACGAATTAATTCATCCATGTTCATACGTTTTTCATCACGTTCGTCGAACATAAAACGCAGAACTGGTAAACTACGCGCGTGCACATGTTTGGCGTAAGCGCGTTGCACGTAGGGTTGTGCTGATTTAAGTGCTTGTGCCGCATGCTTCTTTTGTTTGTCATCACCAAGGACGGTGTAATAGGCGTTGGCGAATTGCATGTCGGTGGTGAGTTCTACGCGGGTAATGGTCACAAAGCCAAGGCGCGGATCGCGTAATTCGCTGACTAAGCAGCTGGCAATTTCGCGCCGTAGCAATGATTCCATACGGTCTTTGCGTCGAGTTTTAGCCATGCCATTCGATCACGCCAACGAGCGTGCCTTTTTCTCGCGAATAAAGAATTCAAAAATGTCACCATTTTGAATATCGTTAAATTTCTCAACCGTCAGACCGCATTCGTAATCGTTCTTCACTTCTTTAACGTCTTCTTTAAAGCGGCGTAAGGTGTTCACTTTACCTTCGTGGGTAATCACGCCATCACGAGTGATGCGCATGAATGAATCGCGAACGACTTTGCCGTCGGTGACATACAGACCAGCAATGGTACCGATTTTCGATGAACGGAAGGTTTGACGTACTTCGGCGTGGCCAATAACTTTTTCCAGTAATTCTGGATCGAGCATACCAGACATCGCTAATTTCACGTTATCGATTAATTCGTAAATGATCGAATAGGATTCGATATCAATACCTTTAGCATCAGCAGCGCTACGTGCTTTTGGATCAGCAATAACGTGGAAGCCAAGAATAACTGCTTTGGAAACTTCAGCGAGGGTGACATCACCAGTGGTAATACCGCCAACACCTGAGTGCAGAATATTGATGCGAATTTCGTCGGTATTTAAATCTTTTAATGATTTCTTCAGCACTTCTAAAGAACCAGCAGTGTCAGCTTTGATGATGAGTTTAAATTCTTTCATCTTCGCTGCAGCAATGTCATCGAAAATAGATGCCAGTGTGGTGGTGCTTGAGCGTTCGCGTAATTCAATTTCGCGTTGCTTGTGTAAGCGTTGTTCTGCAGCATCGGCAGCCATTTTTAGGTTGTCGACAACATGGAAGTTATCGCCGGCGCTTGGAATTTCTGATAAGCCAATGATTTCAACCGCGTGACTTGGACCGGCTATTTTAACCGTATCGCCTTTCCAGTCAGCCATATTACGGACACGACCAAAACCAGTGCCAGCAATAACAATTTCACCTGCGGCTAAACTACCACGTTGCACGAGTAATGTTGCCGCAACACCGCGACCTTCGCTCATGTGTGCTTCGATAACCGTACCACTTGCTTGAGCAAAATGGTTAGCGCGTAATTCAAGGACTTCGGTTTCAAGGCCTAAGCGTTCGAGTAATTCATCAACACCTTGGCCGCTAATCGCGCTGGTTTCAATAACACCAACATCACCGCCCCATGATTCAGGAATTAATTCTTGTTCAGATAATTCACGAAGCACTTTATCTTTATCGGCACCTTCTTTGTCGATTTTATTCATCGCGACAAGAATAGAGACACCGGCGGCTTTGGCGTGATTAATCGCCTCGATGGTCTGTGGCATCACACCGTCATCAGCAGCGACGACGATAACCGCAACGTCAGTAATATTTGCACCACGCGCACGCATTTCAGTAAATGCTTCGTGACCTGGTGTATCGATAAAGGTAACTTCCATACCGTTTGGCGCAGTCACGGTGTAGGATCAACATCGACGCGATAGGTGAGATCCAACTGGATCCCGGGATGTTCGATCACGTTCGGCAAGCCGCCGCCGCCTTCACCGAAGTCGCCGCGCTGCAG
>JANQLF010000245.1 GCA_028280785.1 Planctomycetota bacterium | reverse complement strand
GCGTCCAGCAGATCAAAACGCCGACGGTTATTATTATCTGCCAACTATTTTAACTCAGGTTCCTGACAACGCGCTGATGATGAAAGAAGAAACCTTTGGGCCGGTTGCGCCATTTCAAACTTTTGATGATCTCGATGACGCTATTGCACGTGCCAACGATTCCGAATATGGCCTAGCAAGCTATTTATTCACCAAAGACATGGCAACGATGTACAAAGTTAGCGAAGCGCTCGAAGCAGGTACGGTGGCGGTTAATAATGTTTCGGTCAATACGCCCTACGCACCCTATCAAGGTTGGAAAGATTCCGGTGTTGGCTTTGATTTATCGCGTGACGCGATTTATGAATATCTCAATATTAAACATATTAAAATTTCTCTCTAATTTACAATTACATTACAGGATCTTACATGTATTTAAGCCCACAACAAAGTCGTGCCCTTTATGAGCAAGCTGTGCGTGAGCACTTTGCTATATTGGCGATTAACGCTGATAGTCCTGCAGCAATTGTCGATGCATTAGAAGCAGCTAAGGCTGTTGATGCGCCAGTGATCATCGAATCAAGTTTATGGCAATTAAGTTCACATACTTTTGGTCACGGCGATGCGGTACTCGGTTTACAACGTTTTGCCGGAATGGTTCAGCAATATGCCGATAGTGAAGCCTATAAAGATGTGCCGGTTATTTATCATACCGATCACATCAAAGGTCCGCAGACCATTGATATTCTCAAGCCTGCTATTCAAGGGATTGAGCGCTCAGGTGCATCAAATTTTCAAGCGAGTAGCATTTCTCTAGATTCATCAGAATTAAGTGCTGATGAAAACATTGCCTTAATTAGTCACTTGTGCACGTTTGCTCAAGAATCTGAATGCGCATTAACCTTAGAAATGGAAGCGGGTGTTGATGATGGTTTAACTAGTGTTGAGGAAGCACGTTATTTACTCGAATCTGTGGAAAAAGCACATCCAGGTTATTTGGTTTTATGGGCACCAGGTGTTGGAACACAACATGGTTATTCAGAAGACGGATTTCCTGGTTTTAGTACTGAGCAGGTAAGTAAACAACAAGGTCTGGCTTCAGAAATTTGCGGTCGCGATATGGGTTTAGTCCTGCACGGCTCTTCGGGATTATGTGATGAACAATTAGCAGCAGCAGTGCATGCCGGTGTGATTAAAGTAAATTGGAGCACCGATTCATTAGCTTGTCGCAGTGCTGCAGCTGCAGCGTATTATAAAAATCATAGTGCAGAGCTCGAGCGTAGTAATGCGGCCTTTAAACAAACGGCAATGGATAATGGATTGCAGACTGCTGTCGCTGAAGCGTATCGCCCAGTGGTCGAAGAACGCATGGGTGTGTTAAATAGCCATGGCAAAGGCGCGTCCTTTTGTAAGCTGGAGGTGATGGAATGCAGGTCATGAATACATTTGCAGGATGTAATGCGAGCAATGCGGCTGGTTGTGCCGCGCGTTATCGTGAGTGGGCGAGTGATGATATTATATCACTGGCAACTTGTTTTTGGCGTCAGCATGCCTTTTTTAGTTTAGGCGAGCAGCCTATTCATTTATTTGACTTGGAATTACCCAACGAATTTAGTGTAGCCTGTACGCAGCGTGATTGGTGTGGTCGTTCTTATCGTTATGCTTGGGAAAATGATGCGGTAAATGTGGAAATTCGCACATCGTTACCCGGTCCTTTATTTCAGATTGATAATACGCACTTGCGCCTAAAAACCTTTACTGGTTCTGAGTGGCGTGACTTTAAAGATTTGCAAAGTGGACAAGTTATTGATAGCCACGGCGCAGAATCTATCGAGGGTGGTCGCATTTATTTTGTCAGCAGTGACAAGGTGCCTGCATTAGTCATTTGCTCACAGCCATTAAAGCGTTTCGGTAATATCACGCATCGTCATTATGATTTTGAATTTGCTGAAGCCGGCGCCAAGGTTTTGGTGGTGCCATTATTAACTGAAGATGATGTGCCAAGTGATGAGGAGACTATTCAACAATGGTTACGTATTGTTGAAAGCCCTTCGATTCATATTGAAGAATCATTTAGTTTAGAAGATGATGCCATTAAGGTCACTGGTAAGGGTAATGCTAATACTATATTTTTATCACCAATGCTGAGTTTACTCGGTGAAAAAGATAATTTAGTTTCGGATTTATCAGTTGCGACACCTTTGGTCACCTCATGGTGTGGTCCGTATAGTGTTATAGACGCATCGGAATATAGCTTCGCAATAAATGCTAAATGGTTATTTGCAAAAGCAGCAACAGGTTCAAGTGTAAGTGGTGCTTTTACCGAAATTCCAGAAGAGATGTCCTGCATTACGGCGATGTCCCGGAACCGGAACGTCCGCCCGGCTGGGTCAAGCTGAAGGTCCGCGCCTGCGCCCTCAACTTTCTCGACGTCTTC
>JANQLF010000193.1 GCA_028280785.1 Planctomycetota bacterium | reverse complement strand
ATTTTTCAGCTTTTTCTTCGTAACCCTTCATCGTTTCGGTTACTGACTCAGCTGACTTTTTGACTTCGTCTTCTGGTAACTTTTCTTCTTTGCCAAAGGTTTCGATGTGTTTGATCGAATCACGGCGCACATTGCGTAATGCCACCTTGGCTTTTTCAGTTACTTCTTTGGCTTGTGTAATCAGCTGTTTACGACGCTCGGTACTTAATGGGGGGACATTTAATCGAATAACTTCACCATCGTTTTGTGGCGACATACCCAAATCGGCATTTATTAAGGCACGCTCAATATCACGAATAGTGCCTTTGTCATAAGGTTTAATTAATAATTGCGTTGGCTCAGGAACACTCACACCAGCAACTTGCAAAATTGGCATAGCGGCACCATATGCTTCGACAGAAACATGCTCGATCATTGCCACACTGGCTCGACCTGTACGAATACGGCGAAAGTCATGCTCAAGCGAGGTAATCGCTTTTTCGAATTTTTCTTCTGCTTCAAATAACATTTCTTCAATACTCATCATCAACCCCTATACGCAGACTACGGTACCTGGCGCATTATCTCCAAGCGCAGCAGCAATCGCACCTGCCTGAGTCATATTAAACACGCGAATGTTAATTTGATTTTCACGACATAGCGCAAATGCAGTCTGATCCATGACGCGATATTGATTTTTCAAAACTTCATCAAAAGAAATAGTGTCGAAACGTTTAGCATCTGCATTTTCACGTGGATCGTCATCGTAAATGCCATCGACGTTGCTGCCCTTTAATAATTCATCAGCGCCGATCTCACTCGCCCGCAGTGCAGCGGTTGTATCCGTCGTAAAAAATGGATGACCAGTACCACCACCAAAAATGACAATTGTCCCCGCGTCCAGCCACTCTTTTACTTGGCGACGATCATAGGCACGTGCAACATTGGGAATAAAATGTGGGCCAACGACTTCACAGGCCTGACCCTCATTGAGAAATTCATCCTGCAAAGCCAGGGCATTAATCAGCGTTGCCATCATACCCATGTAATCACCACGGCAGGCATCACCACCCGCAGCCTTTAGCTGAGCACCACGAATAATATTGCCACCGCCAACAACCAGCGCCAAACGGGTGTCACTTCGACCAATCAATATTTCTGAGCACACACGTTCAATCTCAGATCGCTTAAACGGTGCGCCGCTATCACCACCAAGGGCTTCACCAGAAACTTTTAAGAGCAGTGTTCGAGCCATGATCGCAGGCTATCCTAGGCAGTTAACAGTCAACGACACGGGGCACTTCCTCGGTGCTTCGTTTGAGCCAATAAAAAAGGGCCGCATCCAATGCGACCCTTTTTGAATAATAACAATGTAGCGATTAACGTTTAGAGAATTGGCAACCGCGACGTGCGCCACGAAGACCATACTTCTTACGCTCAACCATACGACTATCACGAGTCAGGAAGCCATACGGACGCAGTTTCTTCTCAAGCTCAGGGTCAGCTTTAACCAATGCACGCGCAATACCTAATACACAAGCACCAGCTTGTCCGGTATCACCGCCACCTTTAACGTTGATGAAGACATCGTACTTGCCTTTCACTTCAGCAATTTCGAGTGGCTTGATCACATCTTTGAGGCGACGCTCAGTGCAGAAGTACTCTTTGACTTCACGTTTGTTAACCAGGATCTTACCTTCACCTGGTGCAATACGTACACGTGCCACACTGGTCTTACGACGACCAAGGCCCCAAATGTACTCTTTTTTAGCAGCTGCCATATGAACTCCATCTGTCCCAAATTGGGAGCGGCGGAGGATATAGCTAGTGCTTGCATGTCAACGATTTACACCAATCGAGCCATTTTGTACCAAGTTGATTACGTCCAATTAGCACTGAGGACACTTTTCAGGCACTACAATCCCGTGAATTTCACGTAAATATTTTCAGATACAGTAGCTGTGTCGATCTTCCTGTTTAATATCAATTGACGCGTCATACATAGGTCCCATACTGTCGGGTCATAATGACCACGGGACCTCTGTATCTAGGGCTGGAGCTGACTCCGAGCCACTTAGTCATCCTTTTGATTGATCAAAAGGGCAAGGTCATTGAGCAAATTCTTCGATCTCATGGCTCAACTGGCGTCGAACAGGCACCCCAAGACTGGTGGCGAGCCGTTCGCACCGGCATTAAAGAGACCCTGCGTCGCAATGAGATCGATTCGAGCCAGATTCGCAGCCTCGGCATCACCGCCAGCACCTGTTCACCCATCCTCATCGATGTAGAAGGCAAGGTACTTTGCCCAACCTATGTTGGCATCGACGAACACATGGGTGACCTGCACCAATTACTGATTTCAAAAGTTGGCGCAAAGAATCTTCAAAATATCGTCAACCAAATCCCAAATGGTGATCGTGCCCTGGCTAAATTACTCTACCTGCAAGAAAAACAGCCGCGCGCCTGGCATGATGCAGCCATGGTGATGTTGCCCTCAAGCTTTTTACGCTACCGCTTAACCGGCAAGCGCAGCATAGACGCCGGCAGCGCCAGCGAGACACAACTCTTTAACACCAAAACCAGTGCATGGTCAAAAATTCTCGCTATGCGTATCGGCATGCCCGAAGCATGGCTTCCAGCCATTGGTCCTGGTGAACAAATTTGCGGACGTGTTAGTGAAGAAGCCGCTAAAGAAAGTGGCCTTGCTGCTGGCACCCCTGTCGTTCAAGCTGGCCATCGCGCATCTTGTATTTCTGTTGCCCTCGGCGCATTAAAAGAAGACGTCGCTTACGTTGAATTAAATAACTACGGCAACTGCTATTTCCCAAGTGAAAGCTTTGAGAAAATTGAAAATGACAGCCTCGCTTGTTATCGGCACGGCATTAATCCAACATGGCTTTATACAGCTAATGAAGTAGCCAGCACCAAAGGCGTTCATTGGTTAATGGATGAAATTACCACTACCGAAAAACAACAAGCAAAACGCGCAAAGCAGAATCCCTTAGCTAAATTATCAGACGTTGCAGCCGATATACCGCCAGGTTCAGAAGGTTTGATTTTTATTCCACCAAGTAGCAATGGCGCGGGCGGTTTTGCCGGACTTGGGTTACAACACAAACATGGCCACATGATTCGCGCCGTGTTTGAAAGTTGCGCTATGCAAATTCGCCAAGCACAGGCAACATTTGCTCAAGCACACACACCACCTGAAAAATATATCATTACTGGTGAAGCAGCTGACAATACCTTATGGTGTCAGATTATTGCAGATGCCGTTGAGACGAATGTCAGTTCCGTTCCTATTGAATATCCTGCTGCACTGGGCGCCGCCTTGTTAGCCGGACTCTGCATCGGCAACTTTAAAGACATGGCCGCCGCATCGCGTGCTGTAAAAATTCGTGGACAAAACTTTAAACCAAGACAGGCTGCCAGCAAAACATACCAAGAGATGGAAGAAACCATTGCGCAATTACAACAAAGTATGCGCGCACAAGTCGCAGAAGAGCAACAATCATGAGCGGTAAAGCAAGCAACTGGCTCCTCTTTGTTCTCCACATTACCGTAGCGGTAATCGTGCTCGGCGCCGTATGGTCTAATTACAGCGATCGCCTTGTTGAACATCAACGCATCGCTCAACAAGCAGAAGCAGCCAAAGTAAAAGCTGAATCCCGCGAACAAGAAGTCGAAATCAATAGACAGTTACTCAAGGGACTACAAGAAGATGACCCCTATGTCATTGAAAAAATCGCTCGGGATAAATACGACTATAGTGGTTCCAATGAATTAGCGCCAGCAAGTCGCTAAATACTACCTTCTGATAAATACCACATCGCAATCGCCATAACACCAAACGAAGCCATCAGGCCGACAACAACAATGGTTACTGCTAAATGTTTTCGAAAGCGATCGCGGCGTTCTTTGCAGCCGGTACACATAAAACGTTTCGCACGCTCTTTACCCATGCACATATCACCAAACTGCTGCATCTGACTCATTGGTCCGCCTGAACGAATATTGATATATTCACCCTCTTCCATCTCAAACCATTGTTTGCATTTAATGCAATGTTCGTGTACGCGTGCGTCAGGTATCTCAACTGGCATGATTAAAACCCAACTGCACAGCCGTCTTTTCGTGGATCTGACCCGGCACAATAACCGTGTTCTTGCCGTACAATTATTTGACCTCCGCCATAAACCAATGCGTCAGCCAATTCTAACTCATGCCCCATAGCCTTAAGTCCGTTAATAATATCTTCGCTAAATCCGGGCTCTAAATGCACACGCTTATTATCTTCATCGACCATCCAACGTGGTGCATCAAGCGCACACTGTGGATTTGCCTGCACATCATGCATACGTAGCATCATTTGCACATGACCCTGTGCTTGCATATGCCCACCCATGACACCAAAACTACTCAGCGGCTGATTATCTTTCATGATAAAGCCTGGAATAATGGTATGAAATGGACGCTTCCCAGGAGCCACGACATTTGGATGACCTTTTACTGTCGAAAAACCAAAACCCCGGTTTTGCATGCTAATGCCAGTGCCAGGCACAACTATTCCTGAACCAAATCCCCAAAAATTACTTTGAATAAAAGAAACCATCATGCCATTAGCATCAGCTGTGCTTAAATAGACCGTTCCATGATCGTTGATTGGATCCATTTCAGGAAACTGAGCTTCCTGTTTATTT
This sequence comes from Planctomycetota bacterium, assembly GCA_028280785.1. Classification (GTDB taxonomy): domain Bacteria; phylum Planctomycetota; class UBA11346; order UBA11346; family UBA11346; genus JANQLF01. The sequence goes on along the minus strand of JANQLF010000193.1, from coordinate 4,095 downwards.
ATTGACGCCGCGTGTTTCTTGAGACGTTCTTCATGTAATAAATCAACCGCACTCAATTCTAAATAATTTGAATCGGCAACATAGCGAAAGGCATCAGCAAAAGCCAATTTCATCGCCTCTATCTGCAAATGCACACCCAGGGTGCTTGATATGCCGATTTCTTGCATCGGAAAATGCTGTAGAATTCCAAGGCAAATTTGTGCGGCAATTCCTTGACCATTAGGCGGGATTTCTAATAAATCCCATTCTCCATATCGCTGAGCAACAGGCTCAACCCATTCATTTTGGTGCTGAGCCAAATCGTCCATGCTCCAATCCACACCTGCGTTCTGTGCACATGCGACAATCTGCTCAGCCAAATACCCTGAATAAAAAGATTCGCCTTCTGATTCGGCAATAATGCCCAGCGTACGTGCTTGATCTTCATTTTTAAATAGACCGCCAATCCGCGGAGCACTTCCTCCTGGGCAAAAGCAGCTCTGAAAATCTTTATAATCTTTAAACTGTTCCGCCGCTCGATGCCAAGCTTTTCCGGTTATTGGCGAAATGAGAAAACCCTTTTGCGCATAACGGATGGCGGGTTCAAATAAGTGCTGAAATGAAAGGGCACCAAAACGCTGAGACAATTCAACCCAAGCCTTAACACAGCCAGGAACCGTCACCGCATCCCAGCCATATTTAGGCATTTTTTCTGAACCGATAAACTTACTCGGATCAAGGTTCAACGGACTGCGGCCAGATGCATTTAAGCCATGGATTTTATCACCATCCCAAATTATTGCGAACGCATCACTGCCAATGCCATTACTTGTTGGTTCAACAACCGTCAAACAAATCGCCGTTGCGATTGCTGCGTCAACAGCATTTCCACCGTCCCGTAACATCTGCAAACCAGCTTGCGCCGCTAACGGTTGTGATGTAGCCACTATATTCTCGGCGTGGACTGTCATGCGCTGTGACGGATAGTGGAATTGCCAATCCATTGCTTTAGATTCAACACAGCAGCACGCAATACAAGCCAGAATCGAGATTAAACGTGACCATTTTTGCATGGGATACACTTTCACGCAGGCGAAAGATTATCCTCATTAGTCTGTTTGTCCTATTTGATCTAATCTTGGTATTAGGCATAGTCGCCTGGATAGCATTCTCACCGCCACAAGCACCAGGCCTTCCGCAACGACCTACTGCAGACACAAAACAATTACCTGCCTCAATTCACGAATTTGAAGGAAAATATTATTTTTCCGCACCGGCTACAAATATACTGGAGCAGCTACTCAAAACACACGTCAATGAGCAGGGCCTCGTGAACTATGCAAATCTTGCCAAAGATCGAAATAAATTATTAGACTACTACTACAGCATCGCCTTTTTGGATCCGCGTGCCTATGAACGCTGGTCAGAATCAAGGCGGATGGTGTTTTGGATCAATGCCTATAATGCTCTCACCCTACTCATCATTATCGACAACTATCCGATTGGCAGCAGTATATACGGTATTGCACAAAACTTTTTAGGTCACGAAATACCGAATAGCAGCATTCGCAATTTGCCGTGGGTCTGGGAGCAAACACATTTTACCGTCATGGGAAAACCTTACACACTCAATCACATTGAACATGAAACTCTGCGCAAAGAGTTCAAGGAACCGCGCATCCATATGGCCATTAATTGTGCCAGCGCTGGTTGTCCGCCACTACGCAATGAAATATATCAAGAGCATCAAATTAATAAACAGCTTGAACAACAAACACGTACTTTTTTATTAAACAAAGCTGAAACCAAAATGAATATTGATAAACAAGCGAAGACGGTTTATCTCTCGCCTATACTCGATTGGTTTGGTGTTGATTTCATTGCCACCAACAAACCTAGCGCCAATCACTATCAAAGTGGAAAAAATGAGCAAGAACGCTCGGTGCTTTTATTCGTTAGTCGCTACGTGAATCAAGAAGAGGCAAACTTTTTACGCAGTGAAACATATAAGGTACACTATAGAGCATACGATTGGTCGCTTAACGAAGCACCTTAATTATTCATGAATATCGTAGACCAGAATCTTCTGCACATAGGGTTTTCGTGATTCTTTTACTGCTTGTACATGTGACGGATGCACCAAATAGAAATAAAAAACCCACCTATCGGTGGGTTTTTGGCGGACAAGGAGGGATTCGAACCCTCGAACGAGTTTCCCCGTTACACGCTTTCCAAGCGTGCGCCTTAAGCCGCTCGGCCACCTGTCCTTGAATCGTGCGGCATATTGCCGAGTAGAATCATTCGGTCAACTGCGCTTGCATTCAAAAAATAATTTACCGACCAGATTTATATTTAATTTCGTGGTCTTTGAGATTGCGGTAACCGGTATCACCGTAATGCCCGCCTTCGCTTGGAATATCATAGCTACCGTAGGCAACGCCTTCACCACAAACAAAGCGTTTCCAACCTTCCTTGAGACGGCCCCATTCGACTTTGCCGTAACTAACAAAGCGCTTCGCGCCAAGCTTCAACTCATAAGCAGCAATCTTCTCCTGCTCATAAAATTCAATTATCTCTTCTAACAACACGCGTCCCTGAAGAATATTATAACGCCAATAGCGCTTCACGTCTTCACGCAACGGTTCATATTCGCGTTCATAAAACTCAAAGAACTTATTGGTCTGAGCGAGTGCCTTTTTGATATGCACAAGTTGGTTTTCCTTATAACGACGGATATCATCGTAAAGTTTACCAAAGTCCTTCATGTTCTCTTTGCCATAACGCTTCAGTGTATCCGCAGCTAAACGAAGCTCACGTGGCTGACGACGAATATAGCGCTGCACATCGTCGTATAACCTAGGTATTTCAGCCTTTGTGTGATCAATAAAGAAATGCTTAAAATCCATCACAAAATTGCCAGCGTCGACAATTGCTAATATACGGAAGCGATCGATATCACGTTTAAAATCATCAACTAAATTAATCTCATGACTGAAGAAATCCTGGAAATTGGCTTGTAAAGCGTAAGCCTCTTTACGCCATTGAAGAAACATGCGCCAATCGGTTACTAAGTTCGTGACTTCCCAATCCACCATTTCGTATTGGTATTTTAACCACTCAAACATTTTACGATGTTCAGCAGTATTATATTCCACCCAAATGGTTACATCCATGACCAAATTATGCCACTCTGTTTGAGTGTGATAATTGAAGAAATTCATAATATCTTCAGGAGCCTTGGGGAAATTTTCTATTTGATAACCATGATAACGAGCGACATCTTCAACTAATTTACTGATGATGTTCCAATCGTAATGAATGTGGTAGGCAAATTCTTCTTTGAGATGCCACCATTCTTTTTTACGCCAATCAAGAAAGCGCTCTATATCCACAGGAATGGACTTGCCGCGGTCAACTTCTTTAGAAATGAAAAACTCAACCTGGTCAACTAGGCGCCGGAAATCTTGCGGTGCCATTTTGACATAACGCTCAACATCGCTTCGTGTTTCGACCCGATCAGTATGCCGTAAACAGCAGCCACTGACCAATGCGATCAAGACAAGAAAACAACTTATGCGTAGTATTTGCATGGAGTTAGGCTAGCTGCCTGTCTATGCGCCACCAGCCAATGCGCTGGCCCCACTCGCTCGTGTATCAGTGGGATTAGGCAAAAAACACACGGCCAGAAATCCCTAGACATCCACCAAACACCTTATGGCTGCTCCCGTCAAGGCCTGACCAGATTCAGCGATGGCAAACTCTAAGGCTCTGACCGTGCGCTGCGGATTGTGTCGCGGCAGTCGAGGTGTCAATCGGTCTGACCTAGGCAATTACCCAGACATCAGTTAGCTGAACAGCTGCTTACTTTGCATATGCGTGTTCTGGAGCCATGATGACGACAATGGCCAAGCATCCGCTGCACAAAATGATCAGTCCTCGGCAGCTACTCGCACATATCCGCAGTACAGTCCCCTACCGTTTTCCGGCCCCCAAGGACATGCCCCGTATCCAAGGCAGTTTGGCTGCTAAAGCGGCAGCACCTCTTGGGTGGTGGGATATCATTCACAGCGCCAAGCAGTTTCAGAGCAGCAAGAACCCCAACTCCCAAGAGTTTGT